>JBQCCH010000050.1:0-24949 GCA_051962375.1 Tepidisphaeraceae bacterium | reverse complement strand
CTGCGATCGTAGTCGCCGTAAAGGTGCTCGATTTCAAAGCCGTGTCGCTCCAGCAGCAGCGTGAGTTCGCGAGGGAACATCCAGGTCATCTCAAAGGCGATCGCTTCCCGATGCACTTCGCCCATGGAGTCGGCCCAGGCGCAGTGAAAGGTGACTTCCTGCAACTGGCTTCGCCGGGTCGATCGGCGGATTTCGGTGGTTCGGTGCACCGAGCGATCCAGCGAAGGCACGTAAAACGTTGCCGAATCAAAATGCTCATGATGCGCTTCGGCCAGGATCGACAAATCGGGGTTGAATAGATCGACCCAGAACCGCCCGCCAGGCTTCAGATGCCGGTGCACCACCTGCATCAGCCGATCCTGCTCGGCCAGCGTGGTGAAGTTCAGGAGCGTATTGAAAACCAAAAATGCCCAGTCGAAGGTCTCGCCCAGGTTCAGTTTCAACACGTCTTGCCGCAATAGCGTCAACTGCCGGTCGGCCAATCCGACGCTGTCGCGCTTGTGGCGGGCGATCTGCAGCAGGTGCCGATCCACGTCCACCCCGGTGACGCGATGCCCCGCCTGCGCCAGCGGAATCGCCGCTCGCCCGGTGCCGCAGCATAGTTCCAGGACTTTGGCCGATTTGCGGGGCAGGTGATCGAGCAGGAACGGCGTGTCGTGATCGAGCACGTCATTCGACACATACTCCGCATCGTAATAGGCCGCGATGGCTTGGTAGCGTTTGGAACGCGTCGAATGCTTGGAACCCATCGAACTCCTGTGACTCATTCAGTGATCTCACCTGGCGACGCGCACCCGCCGGCCTATCGTGCCGCCTGAAGCGTCAGCCCGTCATACGCCAGGCGAACGTGCGGCGGAAGTTTTGCATTGGTTTCTTCGTGTCCGAGCCCGTGGGCGATGTGCGTGAAATAGGTCATCTTCGGACGCACACGATCGACGACCTCCATCGCCTGGGCGATCGAAAAATGGGTCGGATGCTCATGCCACGCCAGGGCGTCGATCACCAACACGTCCAGGCCGCGCAGCAGGTCGTAGCTGTCGTCGGGCATGGTGCTGACGTCCGTGCAGTAGGCGAGATTTCCGACGCGAAATCCGAGCACGTGCATCTTGCCGTGCAGCAGCGGGATCGGCTGCCAGGTGAGGCCTTCCAATTCAAACGGGCCGTCGATGAAGCGACGCACCAGGTGCGGCCGAAACACCTTGGCCGCGGGGTCGGGCGCCTTGAACGCGTAGCCGAACGCCTGCTCGATGCCGTGAAACGTTTTTTGGTCGGCCCAGATATCCAGCGGTCCGCCCTTGATGGCGTTGAATCGCCGGACGTCGTCCAGCCCCATGATGTGATCGGCGTGGGCATGCGTTAAAACGACCGCATCGATGGCGTTCACTTGGTGGGCAACGCACTGCAACCGCAATTCGGGGGTTGTGTCGACTAAAACCCGCTTGCCGTCATAGCTGATGACGACGCTGCAGCGGGTGCGGTGGTCATGCGGATCGGTGCTGGTGCAGACCGGGCAATGGCACCCGATCATCGGCACGCCGGCGCTCGTGCCGGTTCCCAGAAAGAGCAGTTCGATCATCGCCATCCCGTCCGGTTATATCGGCCGACGCGATTTTGTGAACCGCCTGAGCGCGGATTGCGACGTTCCTGCCCGGCTCAAGCGGTCCGGGCTGCGCTCACGATCGGCCGCGGCAGGTTTCCAGCTCGGCGGCCCAGGCTTCGGCCTCGCCGCGCATGCGGATGAACGTTTCGGTCAGCGTCTCGACGATCTGCTTGCTGTTCAGGTGCGACAATTGCATCGGCGGGCCGAACAGCACGCGCACTTTGCCGAACGTCGGCAACACGCGGTGCCGCGGCCAGGCCGCATACGCCCCGACGATCACCGCCGGCACGATCGGCACATCGGTGCGGCGAATCACCAGCGCCGCCCCCGCCTGCACCGGCTGCAGCGTGCCATCGGGCGATCGCATCCCTTCCGGGAAGATCGTCAGCGCCCAGCCTTCTTTCAGCAGGCGAATCGTCTCCCGCATCGCGCCCAGCTCACCGCCCCCGCCGACGGGAAACGCATTCAGATTCCGGATCATCCACCCGAACGGCTTGAACTTGAACAAGTACGCATCCGCCAGAAACGCGAACGGCCGCTTCACGGGGAAGCCCAGGGCGACGGGGTCGAGATAGCTTTCGTGGTTCGAAACGACCAGCACGCCCCCTTCCGCCGGCACGTGTTCAGCGCCGCGGACCTTGGTGTCGAAAATAATGCGTGCCACCAGCGCGCCGATGCCGCGCATCAGCTTGTAAAATTTCGTCGGGTACAGCGTGCCGGGCGGCCAGGATGCGGGTGCGGTCATGAGACGTGCCTTGTTTCCACCATGCCGATGATGTGCCGGACCACCGCTTCAAACCCCAGCGCGGTCGAATCGATTTCGATGGCGTCTTTCGGCTTCTCCAACGGGCCCACCAGCCGCTCGCGATCGCGCTTGTCGCGCGCCTGAATCTGGTCGAGGATGTCCTTGAAATCGATCGCCTCGCCCCGATTGCGCAATTGGTTGAATCGCCGCCGCGCCCGCTCTTCGGGGGATGCGTCGATGTAGAACTTGAACTCGGCGTTCGGGAACACGATCGTTCCCTGGTCGCGCCCTTCGGTGACCACGTCGCCGCGCTCATCGCCGAGTCGGCGCTGTTGCGTGACCATCAATTCGCGAATCGCCGGCACGAGCGCGACGTAAGACGCCGCCTCGCTTACTTCACGCGTGCCGAGCAGGTGCGTGACGCGTTCTCCGTTCAGGATCACCGGCGGCGGATACTTGCCCCAGTCGAACTCGATGCGGGCATGCCGGGCGACGTAGGTCAGTTCAAGCTGGTTTGTCAGATCCACCTGCCGCCGCTGCGCCGCCAGGCCGATCGCGCGGTACATGTGCCCCGTGTTGAGAAACGAGAACCCGAGCCGTCGCGCCACTTCTTCGGCGACGGTCGATTTTCCTGAACCCGCGGGCCCGTCGATCGTGATGACCATTCGCGGCCCTATTTAACCGCCCACGACCCGATTGCCAACCACCCGCAAAGAAATCCTCACAACATCGGCCGCAGCAGGTCCACGCCGCGGCGGATTCCGATGACCGGGTCGAGCGTTTCGCTTTCGAATTCGATCCCCAGATGACCGTCAAAACCCGCATTTCGGCAGAGCTGCACGCACCGGCGATGGTCGAAGCGGGGATGGTTCAAAAATTCGTCGATGTCGTTGACCTTGGCGTGCGTGGCCACGGTGTAGGGAAGAATTTGTCGCAGCGCGTCATACCGGTCGATCGAATCCGGCCAATTGCCGAAATCCGCCAGCACGCCGATCGCGTCATCCCCATGCGTCAGACGGACTGCCCGCACCAGGCGAACGATGAAATCCGGGTCAAAACTCAGTCCCCAATGGTTTTCGATCAGAATTTTCACGCCGTGCGTCCGCCCGACATCGCACAGGCGGCGGAAGCTGTCGATGCAGCATTGTTCGGCAGCCTCCTGGTGCGGCGCGTTGATGCCGCCGCTGTTGGCGCGAATCGCCGGAATGCCCAGGTACTTCGCCACCGGAATCCATCGCGAATAGTTCGCCAAAGCGATGCTGCGGCCCACCTGGTCGATGCCGGCGAGCTCGCCGTGCTCATCCACCGCGATGTTCAGCAGCTTCACGCCCGCCGCTTCGGCGGCCGTTCGCAGTTGGTCGAGGTATGGCGGCCGGGTGCTCTCGAAAAAGATGTTGTTCAGCTCCACCGCCTCAATGTCGAACGTGTCCCGCGTGAATCGCGGAAAATCCACGAGCTTCAGCGGATCGGACTTCGCCCGGAACAACGATTGGAGCGACCATCCGGCCAGCGACAACTGCATCGACGCGTCCTCATTCACTTCGTGCATCACCGGCAGATCGGCGTGCAGGTCATCCAGGGCATGAAACGGACCGCGAACGGTTTCAGCGAAGGTCGGCCAGATACGGTTCATATCAGGCTGACGACGCCGGCCCGGACGGCCTATCGAAGTCCGCAGGTTTTTACTTGGCCGCCCACAAGAAACCGCGCCGCATCAGCGTCAGGCAAGGCTCGCTCTGCACGATGTTCGCCTGGTGGCCGAGCGAATTGTAAAAGACCCGCCCACGCCCGTGATAACGCGTCCAGACGACGGGCATGTCAAACCGCCCGTTGGGCACGTGCGGCCCATCGGCGACGGGAAATTCCGTGGTCGCCAGCACACGATTGCTCGGATCGGTGTGCATGTAATATTGCTCCGAAGACACTTCAAAATCCTGGATGCCTTCGACGATCGGATGGCTGCCGGTGATCACGCGCACGCGATAATTCGTCCCGTCGTTGCCCGGGTGGGCGACCCATTGACCGCCGGTCATGAATTGCCAGCCGGTGTCTTCACGGAACGAGTCGCACATGCCGCCGTGGCAGCCCGCCAGGCCGACGCCCTGCTCCGCGACGGCCGCCTGCACGCCGCGGGAGATTTCGCCGTCGAGCTTGCCCATGGTCCAGACCGGCACAATCAGGCTGAGGTTGGTGAAGCGTTCCAGGTTTCGCAGCGATTCCAGCGAGTCTGACACCGTGACGTCAAATTGCGCTTCCTGCAGCAGTTTTTCGAAGATTGCGGCAACTTCCTTGGGCTGGTGTCCGTCCCAACCGCCCCAAACGATCAACGCCTGTCGTGACAAAGTAAGCTCCTGAAGATGAGTGGGTATCTACGATAGTCGAAGCGATGGCAGGATCAACATCGACCGAGGTCGATCCATGCGAAGTAAAAAAATGCGGCCTTGCCCGACGGATCGGGACAAGGCCGCTATGTCGAGCAACGTGTACGCTCGCCTAATTGGGATAACTGAGGCAATTACTTCGCTTCGAAGCTGAATTTCTGACCACCCACAGCCGCCTCGGCCATGAGTCCGCCGATCGGTTCCACGAAGACGGCGACGCCATTGCTGTAGCGGGCGGTCTTGGCGGCGCCGGAGTTGATCGCAACCGCCGACGCATCCGCCGAGAACGTGAACTTCCCGGCCTTAAAGTTCGCCAACGCTGTCGGCGACTGGAACACGATCACTTCGGCATAGCTCTGCCCGCCGGCCAGCGCGCCGACGTTCACTTGTGTTACATCGCTGTAGCCGATTTGTTGACCATCAGCATAAACAACGCCGCGCCCATAAGCGCCGCCGACCACCAGGCCGCCCTTGCCGATTCCCGGGAAGACGGCGTAGCCGGACGAATTCTTGACGAAATCAGACAGCGACGGGTCCTTAGCGTACAGACGCTTGAGGGTCGTGTCCGAATCTTCTTCGAGCTGCGCCTTGCCGGTGTCGGTCCGCGGGGCCGTCGAGCAGCCCGCTGCCAGCACTACCATCGCCAACGCACTCGCCCATTTGGTTACAGTTCGCATGTGTTCTCCTTCGGCTTAACTCACTGAATCCAAGGTATTTCTAGCAAGGCCGTTTGAACGAGCCGTGAGTTCAGCCTAAATTCCGATTCACATGCAAGGTTCGCGGGGGATTTGCCGACAAAATACGATTTCACGGATGCGTGGGCTTTTTTACACTGGCGGGCGGTGAGCGCAACAACGACGGGCAAGCTCGAACATGCGACGGGGCGCGTTTTCTATTCGATGCACGCGCTTGGCGAAGCCGCACTGCCGGAATGGATTGACTGCGCCGGCCGACGCTTTCGTTGCGTTCAGTTCATCAAGCATGATTTTTTCGCCGCCACCGGGTTTTATGCTGACCTGCGGACGGGCGAGTGGGCGGTTGCGAAAATCGCGCGAACGCAGCCCTTCCTGGGCCTGCCGATGGCCTGGCTCGGACGGCGAATCGCGCGGCGTGAGCTTCATTTTTATGACCGGCTGCGCGATCTGCCGAACGTGCCCCGGGTGATCGGCGAAATCGGCTCGACGGGCCTGCTGCACACGTTCGTGCAGGGGCGGCCTTTGTCGGAATCGCCTCCCGTGCCAGCGGATTTTTTTGATGGCCTGCTGTCGCTCATCAATCAATTGGCGGACCGGGGCATCGCGCTGGTCGACACCAACAAGCCCGAGAACATCCTCGTCGGGACCGACGGCTTGCCGCATGTGATTGATTTTCAGATCAGCTATGACGCTGGCCAACTCGGAAACATCTGGCCGGCGCGAAAGCTGTTGCGGATGTTTCAGCGGACCGACGTTTATCACATCCTGAAACACAAGAAACGCATGGAGCCGGACCGACTGACCGTGGCCGAGCGGGCGATCGTGGAGCATCGGTCGTGGCCCATCCGGTTGCATCGGCGGCTGACTCGCCCATACTTCATTCTCCGGCGTCGCCTGTTTGCCCGACTGCGGGCGAAGGGTCGATTGATGCCGGAAGGAAGCAAATAACGACGGGCGTTCCCCCGGGCCCGTGCCCCGGCGGCAACCCCCGATTTGGAGAGACAATGAACGTTCTTGTTGCCGGCGGCGCCGGATACATTGGTTCGCACACCGTGAAGCGTCTGCTGGCCGCCGGGCACTCGCCGGTCATTTATGACAACGTCGACCGCGGGCATCGGGAAGTGACCGCGATCCTGGGCGTGCCGGCCATCTTCGCCGAGCTGGATGACCGCGTCACCCTTCGCAAAGCCCTGTCGGATCACAAGATCGATGTCGTCATGCACTTTGCCGCCTACGCCTACGTCGGCGAAAGTGTGCACCAGCCGCTGATGTATTATCACAACAACGTCAGCAACACCGTCACGGTGCTGGAGACGATGCTCAGCGCCGGCGTGAAGAAATTCGTTTTCTCCAGCACCTGCGCCACCTACGGCGACCCGGACAGCGTGCCGATCACGGAAAACGAATCCAAGAAGCCGGTCAGCCCGTATGGCCGCAGCAAATGGATGGTGGAGCAAATCCTGCAAGACCTGGCCGAGGCGGATAAGAGCTTCGCGTTCGCGGCCCTGCGGTACTTCAACGCCAGCGGGTGCGCGATGGATGGCACTATCGGCGAAGACCACGACCCCGAAACGCACCTGATCCCGGTCATTCTGCAAAGCCTGCTCGGCATCAAGGACAAGATCACCGTCTTCGGCACCGATTACCCGACGCCGGACGGCACGAATGTGCGGGATTACATCCACGTGGAAGACCTGGCCGACGCGCACATCAAGGCGATGGCCAAGCTCGACACGGAGCGTGTCATCCAGTGCAACCTCGGCACTGGCCGCGGCTTCAGCGTGAAGGAAATCATCGCCGCGGTGGAAAAAGTGACGGGCAAGAAAGTGCCCGTGGAATACGGCCCCCGCCGGGCGGGGGATGCGATCGCCCTCTACGCCAATCCGCAGAAGGCCAAAGACCTGCTCGGGTGGGAAGCTCAATACAAAGACCCGGAAACGATCATCCGCTCGGCGTGGAACTGGTTCCAGAAACACCCGCGCGGCTACAAGACGACCGCGTGAGCGATTGAACAAAGAACCCCCGGAGCATTCCCGACGCATGCTCCGGGGGCCAATTATCAGGCGGATTATCTATCCGGTTGTCGGTCAAACCGAATCCCGTCCTGAATGAGGGAAACCCCGTTCCGGATGTTGAGTTGAATCAAGTCGAGGTGTAGCGATGGCACAAAGCGTGGTGTTGATCCCAGGGGATGGAATCGGGCCTGAAGTAACGACGGCCGCGCGCCGAGGGGTGGAAGCGGCAGGGTTCGCGCCGAACTGGGTGGTGGTTCCCGCCGGCGCGACGGCTCTGGATCAGGGCCACGACAACGTGCTGCCGCAGAGCACGCTTGACGCGATTCAGAAGCACAGGATCGCCTTGAAAGGCCCCGTCACCACGCCGGTGGGCAAAGGCTTCAAGAGCGTGAACGTGCAACTGCGGCAGAAGCTGAACCTGTATGCCGCCGTTCGACCCGTGCGATCGCTCGCGGGGGTGAAAACGCGGTACGAGGGCGTTGACATGGTCATCGTCCGCGAAAACACCGAGGGGCTTTACAGCGGGATCGAAAACGAGATCACGCCCGGCGTCGTCACCAGCATGAAGGTGGCCACCGAAACCGGCTGCACGCGGATCGCGCGCTACGCCTTCGAATACGCCATGAAACGCCACCGCCGCATGGTGACGGTGTTCCACAAGGCGAACATCATGAAATTGACCGACGGCATGTTCCTGAATTGCGCCCGGCGGGTGCACCAGGAAGAATTTCCCTCCGTCGAATATGACGAACTCATCATCGACGCCGGCTGCATGAAGCTGGTGCAGGATCCGACGAAGCTTGACGTGCTGCTGATGGAAAATCTCTACGGCGATCTCGTCAGCGATCTGTGCGCGGGGCTGGTCGGCGGCCTGGGCGTGGTTCCGGGCAGCAATATCGGCCAGGGCTATGCCGTGTTCGAAGCCGTGCACGGCAGCGCGCCCGACATCGCCGGCAAGGGGATCGCCAACCCGCTGGCGGTGATCATGAGCGCGGTGATGATGCTCAACCATCTGGGCCAGGAATCGATCGCCGAGCGCATCAAAAACGCCTACAACGCGGTGCTGGCCGAAGGACAGTCTACGACGCTCACGCGCGACCTGGGCGGAACGGCTTCAACCGATGAATTCGCCGACGCCTTGATTCGCAAGATCAAATAGATCCAGCCCCGCTCGCTTCAGGCATTTCGCCAACAATAAACGCACGGCCGATCAATGTCGGCCGTGCGTTTTTCGTTTGAGATTCACCGTGACGATTAGCCGAGCAGCTTCAGCACCATTTGCGGCGTGGAGTTGGCCGTTGCGAGCACGGAGGTGCCGGCCTGCGTCAGGATCTGGTCCCGCGTCAGTTCGGCGGTCTGTTGGGCGAAATCGGTGTCGCGGATGTTGGATTCGCTGGCGGTCACGTTTTCCAGGGCGACCTGCTGCGAATTCATGTTCGTCTGCAGCGTGTTCTTCTCGAACGCGCCGAGCCGGCCGCGAAGGTTGGCGACCTGGTTGATCGCGTCTTCGATGATCTTGCTGGCCTTGGCGGATTGCCCGGTGACGACCGTGGCGTTGCCGCCGGAGATCAGGTCATTCAGGAAGCCGTCCGCCTGGTTCCCCAGCTTGCTGGCGGCCACCGACTGGATGCCGACGTTCACCTGCTGATTGGCGCTCACCTTGCTGCCGAGCTGGAACAGTGCCCCGCCGCCGGTGATGGCAAAGCTGCTTTGGCCCTTGCCGAACTTGTCGTTGAGCGACAGTTCCATGTCGAGCGAGCCGGTGGTGACCTTGATGTCGAGCCCGTCGGCGACGGTCAGCGAGCCGTTGACGGTGGCGGTGGCGTCGCGGCCGGCGTCGCGGGTCTTGGCGTTGCCGAGCGTGTCGACCGTGTCGAACGTGCCGCTTTGCGCCCTGATCGAGACGAACTGGCGTGAGCCCCACCCGGTGGAATCGAACGCCACCCCGCTGGCCGCGTTGGTGGAGTTCAGGAGCCGGGCGGTGACGCCGGTGTTGTCGGCGATGCGGTTGAACGCCGAGGCGATCGCGCCCGCCGTGGTGCCGCTGGCGAAGGTGAGCGTATCGACGCCCTCGGAGCCGTTGATTTCGAGCGTCACCGTCTTGGTGATGGCCGATCCGCGGAACTGCAGTTCGCCGTGCTGAGCGGACTGGATGACGTTGACGTTCACCGGGATGCTGGTGTTGCTGCCGAAGTTCGCCTGGTTGATCTGCACGTTGTTGAACGCGCTGGTGCTCTGGCCGCTCGTGGTGTAATCGAGGCTGCCGTCAAGCAATCGCAGCCCGGCGAAGGTGCTGGTGTTGCTGATGCGCGTGATCGACTGGATGGCCGAATCGATCTGCAGCTGGTTGGCCTGGATTTCGTCCTGGGAGAGCGCCCCGGAGTTGGCCGATTGGACGACCATGTCCTTGATGCTCAGCAGCAATGAGCTGACTTCGTTCAGCGAGGCTTCGGCCGTGCTGATGACGTTGCTGGCGCGTTGGCCGTTGTCGATCGCCTGGGTGATGCCGCTCATTTCACTGCGCAGGCCTTCCGAGGCAATGAGGCCCGACGGATCGTCGGCGCCGGAATTGATTTTGAGGCCCGTCGACAGCCGTTGCAGCGTCGTGTTGAGCTTCATCTGAGCGGCGCCGAGGCTGTCCTGGGCCGTCATCGCTGCGACATTGGTATTGATTCGTGACATGGGGTTCAATCCTCCGTGATTGAGGACGGGCGACCGTCGCCCGTGGTGACGCGACTCACGTCTGCGTCGTTAGAGTGAGCGGCCCTTCCGTGGACCGCGAAACGTGGACAAACTCAGTGCGGCTGCTCTCCCGCCTTGGGGTTGTTGGGACCGACTTTTCCGAGCCCGGTGATGTCTTCCGGCTTCACCTGGGCGGCGGCGCGATTTTCTCGCTTGATGGCTTCGTAAACTTCCTTGCGGTGAACGGCGATTTCCTTGGGCGCGGTGATTCCGAGCCTCACTTTATCGCCGCGGATGTCGACCACGGTGACTTCGATTTCGTCACCGATCATGATCGTTTCATCACGCTGGCGTGATAGCACTAACATTGCTGGCTCCTTGCTGAATTCGCGGGCAACGGCTTATGCCCGCGGGATAAACGCGTCCGGACGGACGCGCGGCTGGGGCGCGAGAACGCAATGCAACACTGCACGCGCGCCGCCAACACATCTTAGACCGACTCTTTGACGAAAAACGGCTATGCGGATTTCGCCAGCGGTTCGGTTTGGAGCTTGAGCAAGGGCTGACGGGTGGTCCACTTCTTTTCCGTCAGCACGACCTGGGTCGCCAGCTGGTTCGCCACGTTCACCACGATCGGGCCCAGCAGGTTGCCGGTGATCCAGTCGCCGATCTTGTTGCAGATGACCAGGACTTGCGTCGCGGCGGCGTCTTCAAGCTCGATCTCCAGCTGCGTCTCTTCGCGCAGCGGGATCTCGTAATCCTTGAAGAAGGTCGTCGGATCGGTGACGACAAAGGCAAGGCCCGGTTCTTCGACGCTCTGCAGCCAGAAGAAATAGTTTTCTTCGCTGGTCTGAATCAGGGCGAACCGGTTGCGGCCGGGGAATCCGAGCAGGCCTTTGGTGAACGTGATGATCCGTTCATCGTCGACCGAGAGGATTCCGAAGCGAGAAGTAACGATCTCCATACGAACTCCGTTTCGAGTGCGCCGGGTATTCCGGCAACGCCCGCCACTCCCCGGCGGGCAAAGGGTCCAACCTTATCGGCGAACGACGACCGCTACTCCGCGGCGTCGCCTGTCCCACCCCACCGGCATCCGCCGGCGACCGAGACATGCCTTGCTGCTCACCGTTCGCACATCCTCGTGCGACCGTCGCGTGCCGGCTCCTCCCGGTCCACGCACTTCAAACTCCCGCGATGATCCACACCGCGTCCACCCCTTATTCACAATCCTGTCTTCACTGCGTCTGCAACATTTGCGCGGCTCGCGCACCTGTTTTTGCGCCCCGCCCGCATTTTCCGGGCCTCCGACGCATTTGGTTTACTACAATCATATCGATAGCAACCACCGTGCCAGAATTTCTCATTTCAGGAAATCCATCAGAGAAAGATTGAGCATGGTGGACGTCGTCTGCATCGCCGCCTGCAGACTGGTCTGCAGCAGCTGAAACTTGGTGGCCGCCTGCGTGAAATCGACATCTTCGAGCTGCGACAACAGGGCCTTGTTCGATGTCGTTTGCTGGTCCAACTGCGTTTGCCGCGACTGCAGCGCCTGAACCTGCGCGCCGACCGCGCCATGGGCGTTGACGACCCGCGTGTAATCGCCCTGCAACTGCTGGGCGGCATTGGTCATGGCAACTTTGTCGCCGGACCGCATGGCGTTTCGCAGGTCATTCAGGTCGGCGAAAATGCCTTGCGCCTTGACGGGGTTGACGTCCGTTCCGGTGATCACGTTGCCGCTGGCGGGCGTCGTCAGGCCGAGATCGGCGGCGGCGTTGGAGGTGTTTTTGGGCGTGAGCGTCAGCGTGCCGGCGCCGCCGGCCGTGTCGGTCAGGACGATGCCGTTCTGCGTCGAGGAGAAGCTGGCCGTCACGCTCGCGCCGGCGGTGGTGGCACTGGTGTTGATGGCATTGATGACATCCTGAACGCTCGTCATCGACGAGGTGATGTCGACATCGAAGCTGTGCCCGCCGGAATCCTTGATGCTGAAGTCGGGGCCGTCCACCGAGCGGACGCCTTGCCCGCCGTTCAAGTCGGCGAGCTTGGAATCGGCGGTAAAGCTCCGCAGGCCGAGGTCCGCGGCCGTGGCGCCGCCGTTCTCGCTGACGGACATGTTCGTGCCCTGCGTGGTGTTGAGCAGTTGGAAGCCGGTGCCGTCGGGCTTGATCTGCATCTGCACGCCAGTGCCTGATCCGTTCACCGCATTGAGAAAGTCCTGGACGGTGGTGGCGGACGAAAGATCGATCGTGGCGCTCTTGGTGCCGTTGGTGATTTTCAAGCCCGACAGGTCGATGCCGGCCCCATCGTTGAGGGCGGCCAGGGGCGTCAGGGGCGTGACGCCCGCGTTGGCGCTCAAGCCGTTGACGGGGGTGCCGGCGGGCAAAGGGGCGGTCGTCTTGATGCCTAAGTCGGCGGCCGCGGTTCCGCCTGCGATGTCGGCGACGCTGATCGATTCACCCGCCCCGCCGCTGAGCGAGATGCCCGTGCCGCTGGCATTGACGGCCGCCGTGATCGAGCCGATGCCGGCGTTGTTGATGGCATTGATGACATCGCCCACCGTGTCGGCATTGGTGAGGTCGACGTTCACCGTCGTGGTGCCGTTGCCGATCGCGATGCTGCCTTTGCGGATGCCTTGGTTCGTCGCCCCGCCGAGGTCGGCCAGCCGGGTGTTGGTGGAGATGGCGGGCGTGAGCGTTTTCGTGCCGTCGATCTGCGTCGAAAGCGCGCCGAAGACCTGCGCGCCGTTCACTTGGAACGACGACTGAGACCCGTCGGCCACATCATTCGAAAGCGTTTGCGCCGAGCCGACGAACTGCACGCCGCCGGCGAATTCCTGAAACGGCGCTTGATCGAGCTTGTCGCCCGCGAAGAGGTAGCTGCCGTTGAAACTCTTGTTTCCGAGGTCGAGCATCTGGTTGTAGATGCTGTCAACTTGGATGGCCGCCCCGTTGCGGGCGTCCTGGGTGACGTCGTCGCCGACGTTCGCCGACGCCAGGGATTGGGCCTGATTCAACAGGTCGCTGATGTCGCCCAGCGTGGAGTCGACATTGCCCAGGTTGCTCTGGGCGGAGGAGAGATTGGCGGCGTAGGCATTGCCTTTTTCGAGCGTTCGCCGCAACTGCATGGCAACGGAGGCATCGCCCGGGTTGTCGCTGGGTTCGTTCAGCTGGCGGCCGGTGCTGAGTTGGTTCTGGATGTTGGTCAGTTGCGCTTGCGTGTCCTCCATCGCGCTGAGCGCGACGTTGGCTCGCAGCTGGTTGCTGACGCGGGCGAGACTGATCGGAAGGATTGCCATGACTTAATTCACTGGGGTCAGTGCACCATGTTCATCATCGTGTCCATCATGTCGTTGACGACCGTCACCAGGCGGGCCGCGCCCTGGTAGGCGCGTTGGTAGCGCATCAGGTTGATCGCCTCTTCGTCCATGCTCACGCCGCTGATCGATTCGCGCTGGTTCTGCAAGGTGCTGACCACGGCGGCGGTGGCCTGGGTGTCGGCGGTGGCCTGGCTGGTTTGGGTGGCGATGTTGGTGATCAGCGACTGATACGAATCGTTGAGCGTCGACCCATTGAGCGATTTGACGGCCGTCGTGGCGAGGTCGGCGATGGCCAGGGCGGTCTGGTTGTCGCCGCTGTCGCCGTTCTTGGCGGCGGCGATGAGGTTCGGGTCTTTGACGACCGCATCATTGACGGCGATGGACTGGGCGTCGGTCCCGCTGAAAAACGTATTCACGCCCAAGGCCGCCAGCACGCCGGAGCTGTCTTGCGAGAAGGTGATTTCCGATGCCGGCGCGTTGTCCGCACTGATCTGTAGCCGGCCGCCGTTGTTGACGGCAGTGACGCCGTCGACGCCGTTGATTTCGCTGATCAGCGAATCGAGCGAGGTATCGGTTCCTTTGCCGTCAAGATCAACCTTGATCAGCGTGGTGGTGCTGAGGCCGGTTGCCTTATCCTTCACGTGGACGACAAAGCTGCCGTTGTTGGGCAGTTGCTTCAGGCCGGACTTTGGATCGGTCAGGGCAACCGTGCTGTCCTGCAGCGTGGTCGTACCGATGACCGAGGTGATGCCCGCCATCCCCTGGCCGCTGGCGTGAACCTTGTTGAGTTCGAACGTGAGGCTCGATGCAAGCTGATTGACGGTGTCGGTGGTGGTGTCCAGCTCATCGCTAACGTCGTTGAGCGCGCCCGCTTGGCCGCTGGCGATTTTCATGACGCCGTTGTTGGATTTGAAGGCGAGCTTGGTCTCCTGGCGGTCGCCCACGACCTGTGTCACGGTGGTGACGCCGTTCGAGGTGGTGCCGGTGACGAGCGGCTCAGAGCCGACGTAGACATCCATCGTGCCGTTGTCTTGCTGGACGGTTTTGATGTCCATGAGCTGCGACAATTGCTTGACGGCCGCGTCGCGCTGATCGCGGAGCCCGTTCGCCTGGGCGGCGCCACCACCGGATTCGGCCGCCATGATGCTGCCGTTGAGGCTGGCGATCTGGGTGGTGAGATTGTCGGCCTGGGTGGCAACGCTCTTGACCTGGGTATTCAGGTCCGACCGGAGTGAACCCAGCTGTGTGCCGATCTGGTTGAACCATTTCGCCAGACTTTGGCCGTTCTGGATGACGACCTGGCGCAGGCCGGCGTCTTGCGGTTTGTTGGCCAGGGAAGACCAGGAATTGAAGAACGTGCTGAGCTGGGTCGACAGGTCGTTATTGGAGAGTTCATTGAAGACCGCCTGCACGCGGCCGAGCCAGTCTTGATTGGTGCTGGCGCTGTTGTTGTCGGACAGGGTGCTCCGGAGCCGGGCGTTCAGGGCTTCGTCGACTTGCCGGGCGATCCCGTCGAGCTGCACGCCGTTGCCGACGAATTGGCCGGGGGCGAGTTGGGTGTCGGGCGTCGTGCCGAGATTGACGGTTTGGCGCGTGTAGTCGTCGTTGCCGACATTGGCGATGTTGTTGCCGACGGTCTGGATGGCCGCCTGGTTGATCGCCAGGGCCGTTCCGCCGATGTTGAGCGCGCCGTTGAGAGACATGGTTTACCCGACCGCCTCGATCACGCCGATGCGCCCGGCGAACGCGGGAACGCCCTGCTTGGTGTAGACGCCATTTCCCTGCATCGCCCCGGTGACGATGCGAACGACCGTGTTCAGATGCCCCAGCATCGCGCCGGCGATGCGTCCGGAGATCGAGGTTTTATGGCTGATCTGCTGGGCGAGATCGCGGAGCGCTTCGCGAAGGCGCGTCAGGTTCTCGCGATGCTCGGGCACCGCCTCGGAGATCTGCCGCAGCGATACGTCGGCGGGAAACTTGTGCGTGCGCGCCACCTGCTGCATCTGCGTTTTCCGCTTCATTTCATAAAGCCCGATGCGTTTGCGGGATGCTTCGACGGCATCGGCGGCGGCGGTGATCTTCTGGTGATCGAAGCCTCGCATCGCGTCGGTGTGAGCGGTGACCGCTTCCAAGAGCGTGCGATGCTCGGCCACGAGTTGGGCGAGCACTTTTTCAAGCTCGGCGATCGGTACCGACATGGGCTTTCTCCTTCGTGGCGGCTTTGGATTGGTCGTAGCGTTGGAAGAGTTCGGCGTTTGCGTTGCCGGCCTTGGACAGCTTTTTCACGAGCGGCCGAACCAGCTTGCTGCCGACGCCGCGGGTCATGTGCATGGCGAGGCGGCTGTCGAACATCTGCTGGAATGCCTCTCCCCCGCGGCCGCCGGAAAACACTTCCGACTTAAACGGGCTATCGCGCATCTGCTTCAGCAGCGTGCCGAAGAACGTCTGCGCCACCCACGTGCGTGCCTGCTGCTCGACCTGCTGGTCGTGCGTGAGCGGGCCCTTCACGAGCGACGCACCCGGCGCAGAATCTGCCGACCCAAGGCGCGGCGGCTGCGCGGCCGGCGAGGCGATCTGCGTTTTCACGTTGATTTTCGCGTCAAGCGTCATCAAAGGTCTGATAACGCAACTGCCGTGCCACAAATCCGGCCCCGCCCGCCCGACAAAAAAAGGCCGAGCTCGGCTCGGCCTTTTCTTGAACGATGTCGTTGTGCAGCGACTTACTCGGTGATGAGCTTCGCGTGCAGTTTGCCGGTCTTGTAGAGCTCCTGGATGATGTCGATCCGGTCCTGCACGGGCACCTTGAGCTGGTCAAGAGCGTTGATGAGGTCCTGCAGCTTCGCGCCGCCGGAGTTGGTGGTGTCGAGAGCGACCACGTCGGTTTCCTTGGTCACGGGCGTGCGCGGCGTGGGCACGGGGGTCGGCAAGACGGTGCTGATCGTCAGGCCCTTGTGGCTGATGACCACGGGGGAGATTTCCACATCGCCGGTGATGACAATCGTGCCGGTGCGGGCATTGATCACCACCCGCGCTTCGGACGCCACCAGCGGCACGGGCAGACGCTGCACCCGGCTGATGAAACTGTCGGGGTGCAGTTGCTCGCTCGGCGGAATGCGGACGACCACTTCCTTCTCGCTGGTCGCAAAGGCCCAGTTTTGGCCGTCTTCGGAGTCGTTGATGATCTTGGCGATGTTGCTGCTCATGGTCCAGCTGGCGCTGGGCTCGTCGATCACAAGCCGAAACACCCCGCCGTCGATGGCGCCGGAGGGGAAATCGCCTTCCAGGACGCAGCCGTTTTTCACGACGCCGGTGGTCGGCGTGCTGGGGTCTTCCAAGTCGACGGCTCCCTGGGAGAAGCCGGTGAGGATGCGGGTGTGCTTGCCCAGGAACTGCATCGGGCAGACGAAGAGCCGGCCCCCTTTAAGGGAGCTGGCGGCGCCGATGCTGGTGACGTAGACGTCCATGGCATCGCCATCGCGCCCGCCGGTCGCGGGGATGGTGGCAGTCAGGCTCACCAGGGCGACGTTTTTGACGGCCTTCAGGTCGATCATGCCGACCGTGTTGTCGAATTTGCCGAGCGCCGCTGCCAGCATGCGGATGGCGGGCAGAAAATCGCCGCCGTCGCCGGTGCCCTTCAGGCCGTACACCAGGCCTAGGCCGGTGACGACGTTCGTGCGCTCGTTGCTGAGCCGGGTGACGTCTGAAATTCGCGCTGCCATCGCGTTTCCAACGGCGGCGAGCGAGAGAAGCGAAGCAAGAAAGATCTTCCTGATCATGTGTGCCTCAAAACGGCCGAGGGGCCTTGATCAAAACGGGTTTGCCCAATCCAAGATGCGGGGAATCCATCCCCGCTTGGTGGTGTCGCGGACGGCGCCGCTGTTGGTCTTGCGGACGTCCAGGTCATACAGCTGCGTGCTGAGCACGGTGTTGTCGGGCGTGATGTCTTCCACCCGGCAAACCCCCGTCAGCACGAGCAACTGCTCTTCTTCGTCGTTGACGATTCGCTTGCGCGCCTGGACGACCAGCGTGCCGTTCGGTTTGACATCCAGCACTTCGGCCTGGATGCGCGTGGTGAGCGAGTCGGTGCGATTGACGGTGCCTTGGCCCTTAAAATCCCGCTGGCCGGAGAGATTGGCCTCCGGAATGACGCTGCCCACCGTGTTCTTCAGGGCGAAATTCGCCAGGCTCAGGCCCGGGAACTGCGTGATTTTGCCGTTCAGGTCTGCGTTTTTCTTCAGGTCGGTCGTCGAATCGCTGCTGTATTGGCTCTCTTCGTTGACGACGATGGTCACCAGATCGTGCTTGAGCAGGGTCTTGGGCTTCGGCTCGGGGACGGCGAAGTAATTGACGTCGGACGGCTTGATCAGCCGCGGATCGTCGTCCATCTGGGCGCTGGCGCGATAGAGCGAGCCGTTGCTGTGGCGAAGGATCTCGCCGATGTTCGGGGGGGGCGTGTTGATGTCGGCGGTCGGCTGCTCGGTCAGGTGACGGACCGGCCGGGGCGTGCCGTCGGCATTCACCGGGACTTGCTGCGCGACCGCCAGTGAGCCGAGCGTCAGCGGGAGCAGGATCGA
Source organism: Tepidisphaeraceae bacterium (assembly GCA_051962375.1). GTDB lineage: Bacteria > Planctomycetota > Phycisphaerae > Tepidisphaerales > Tepidisphaeraceae > RYN-431. The sequence goes on along the minus strand of JBQCCH010000050.1, from coordinate 6,944 downwards.
TAGCATTTTGGGGTACGACATAGGGTTACGTCTCGACAAGTGACTAAGCGTTCGGCTACTCGCTGATGGCCGCGGGCGACGCCGTCAGGGACGTCTGCTGGGGGCCGGTGATGACGGTATTGAAGGTTTCCTTGGTGGTTTCGTTCCGCACGCGGATGGATTGGCCGAAGTTGCCGCTTTCCAAGGCGCGGGCGACCGAGCGGATGGAAACGCCGCCCAGCGTGCTTTCGACGCTGACGTATTGGCCGCCTTTGACCATCTGGACGGGGTCGACGAGTTGGGCGGTCAGCACGGTGCCGGCCTTCAGATCACGGGCGGCCGCCTGGTTGACGATCTGATCGCGCGTGAGCAGGGTGTCGTTCGGCAGGTTGTCCACGAGCAGACGCTTCTCGGCGACGTCCTGATCGGTGATGGTTTGGCGGGTGGCCAGCCCGCGGACGACGATCAGCTCTTTTTTCCAGGCCTTGGCTTCCGCGGGGATGTAATAGCGCTTCGCCCCGCTGTCGCTGGCGACCGAGACGCTCCAGGAGACGTCGCCCAGGTTGCTGTTGCGTTGCGGCGTGATGTCGAACTTGTAGTGCGGCTCGCACAGGCGTAGGACCGTTTCATCCTGGCTGCGGAAGGTCATCTGCAGGTCTTCCTGCGGAAGATTCAACTTGTCGGCCAGATTGGCGATCAAGAGGTCGCGCAGCGTGTGATAGGGGCTGTTCGGGACGGTGGCGACCGCGGCGGTCGGGGCGGCGTTCTGGACGGCGGTGTATTGCTCGATCCGCTGCCCGGGTGCGAAACTGGCGTCGCTGCGATTCACCCGGCAGGTCATCGGGCCGACGAAATTGAGGGTGGCCACGTTCACGCCGGCGTCGCCGAGCAGGCTTTTGATGTCCTGGAGCGTGACGGACTTGAACGCTTTTTCTTCACCGAAATGGGCGACGACCAGTTCGCCGATGGGGTCGAGCGTGGTTTTGTCGTGATCGCTCCAGCGGGCGATCTGCCTCAGGCGGATGTCATCGCCGACGACGGTGGCTTCGGGGCGGATTTCGATCGCCAGGCCGCTGGAATCGCCGGTCAGGAATTTTTCTTCGCCGTGCGCGAGTTGAATGCTGCACAGCTGTGCCAGGACGGCGAGCATCACGATGATCAGGATCGTGTTGCGGGAGAGAAAATCGGTTCCATTTGGCGGCTGCATGGCGAATCCTTTCTGCCCGGGGCGTGACTCCGTCACGCGGGCGGGGTCAATTAGTTGCGTCGCAGATTGGCAATGGTCTGCAGCGCCTGGTCGGCGGTCTGGATCGATTGGCTGTTGAGTTCGAACGAGCGCTGGGTTTTGATCAGCGTGACGAGTTCCTTGACGGGATCGACGTTGCTGGTTTCCAGGTACCCCTGCTCCAGCTTGCCGGCCGCCTGTTCCTGGGGCTTGGACTCGATAGCGTCGCCGGAGGCGTCGGTGCGCTGGTACAGGCTGCCGCCGAGCACGTTCAGGCCCTGCGGGTTGACGAACTGGAAGATGTTCAGCTGCCCGACGACCTGCTTGGCGGTCTGCCCGGAGCGGAGCACTTCGACGACGCCCTGTTGGCTGATGTTGGTTTGGACGGTGTCGGGCGGGATGACGATCGGCGGATCGAGCCGGTAGCCGTCGCCCATGCCCAGGACGAGTTCGCCGTTGTTGTTCGTGAAAAAGTTGCCGTTGCGGGTGTAGGCGTAGCCGTCGCCGAGGTTGGGATCGGTTTTCACGCGGAAAAACCCGTTTCCGCTGATGGCCACATCGAGCTGGCGGCCGGTGTTTTCGAGAGAGCCGTTGCTCATGTCGAGCTGGGTGTTGCTGATCTTGGTACCCAAGCCGACGAAGATGCCGGCCGGATCGAGCTCGCCGCTGGCGCTTTGGGCGCCCGGCTGCTTCACGGTTTCGTACATCAGGTCTTCGAAATTGACGCGCGACGACTTGAACGCATTGGTTTCGGCGTTCGCGAGGTTGTTCGCGATGACGTCGATGCGTGTGGACAACGCCCGTAGGCCGGTCGCTGCGGAATTGAGTGCGGTGATTGCCATGGTTACTGCTGCGTAATGTGCACTGCGTAACCGCCTGCTGTGACGCAGTCGTTACGCCGTGCCGGTCGTTAATCGATCTTGCCCACGTCGGTGACGGCTTTGGCGAGGGTGGCGTCCTGGGTTTTGATGAAGTTCGCGTTCGCTTCGAGCAGACGCTGGGTTTCCATCAGACGCGTCAGCTCTTTGGTCGGGTCGACGTTGGAGCCTTCCTTCATGTTTCGCATCAGTTTTCCCTTGGCCGGCACCATTTGGGTGGCGTCGGTGGTGGAAAACAGGTTAGCGCCGTGCGGCTTGATCGATTGCGGATCGGTCGGCTCGAACATGCCGATCTGCGCCAGCGTGTCCTGGCCGTTCTGGATGGAGCCGTCGGGGTTGATCTTCAGCTCCTGCTGGGTGAAGCCGGCGAGGTTGATCGGCTTCTTCTGCACGTCCAGCACGGGCTGCCCGACCGAGGTGACCAGGTTGCCCGAGTGATCGATCATGAACTGACCGTTGCGGGTGTAGCGGGTGGTGTCGCCGTCACGGACGGCGAGATATCCGCTGCCGACGATGGCGGTGTCGAAGCTGTTGGACGACACTTCCATCTGCCCCTGCGACTGATCGATGTAGCTGGGCGCCAGCAGTTCGCCGCCGCCGATGTTGTCGAGCGTGGGGTTGGAGGCGTCGGCCGCGTGCAGGGCCTGGCTTTCGACGCGCCGCTGCTCCTGGAGCGACAATTCACGCTTGAACCCGCTGGTTTCGGCGTTCGCCAGGTTGTTGGCGATCACGTCCTGCTGGTGCGAGCTGGTGATGACGCCCGTCGCCGACAAGTAAAGGCCGTAAATCATGCGGCCCCCTTTTCGATGCGGTCAAAGACTTCACCCAGCAAGCTGCCGATGGGGCGTTGGAGCGGCGTTTCGGGTTCCTCCGTGAACCCGAGGAACTGGTCTCCGACCGTTCCCACCGCTTTGGCCGCCCAGGCGGCTTCGATTTCCTGCCGGATGTGCTCGACCGCCGCCAGCCGAGCGGCCAGCACGATCTTCTCTCCGAGATTCAGCACACTGTCAGCCATCGCACCTCCTTGTGCGAAAAACAACCGAGAGACAGACAAACAATCCGCGTGCCAAACGAACAACCGGAAAAATTCGCCGTTTCAGTCCCCCCGGCAAAATCGGCGGGCGCAAAGCTTGCGCTTGCGACGGCGACGTCTGCGCCCACAATGCGGGGCGTAGTCGACGAAGCGTTACAGCGTTTGAAACGGAGCAGCGATGCGTGTGGCCGTCACCGGGGCGACAGGAAAGATCGGAAGCGAAGTGGTTCGCCAGCTCCGGGCCGCAGGACATGACGTGCTGGGTCTGGACATTCGTCCGCCGGCCGACCCGAGTGGGCCGTTCCAGGTGACCGACTTGCGGGCGGCGTCCGCGGTGCGGGGGGCGTTCGACGGGATGGACGCCGTGTGCCATATCGGCGAGATCCCCTCCCTGCACGGCCGAGACGCAGCGAGTGTGCTGGCGCACAACGTGGAGGTGGCCGCCACGGTGCTGCAGACGGCCGTCAACCTGCGGGTGCCGCGCGTGATCTACACCAGCACCTGCCAGGTGTACGGCTGCTGGGGCGCCGACCTGGGGCCGCTGGTGAAGCCGGAACGGTTTCCGTTCGACGAGACGGCACCGCTGCAGCCGCAGAACGCGTATGCGTTGTCGAAGACGACGAACGAACGCTTTGCCGAGTTGTTGACCCGATCCGGCTCGACGGCGATCGCGGCATTTCGGTTTCCGTGGGTGGCCGGCGAGCGCGAGATTCGCTACATGACCAATCGCGGGCTCTTGTGCCCGGACGAGATGTCGCAGGACGGGTTCGGCACGTACATCGCGGCGGTGGATGCCGCCCGGGCGTATCGGTGCGCCCTGGAACGGGGGTGGCAGGGATTTGAGGCGTTTCATTTTGTTGCGGACGACGCCCGATTCCGTGAGCCGGTGCAAACGGCGGTGGCGCGGCTGTTTCCGGGGGTGGCGTTGCCGGCAGATTGGCCGGCGGATCGGCCGCCGGTTTCGACGGAAAAAGCTCGAACGCGGCTCGGCTGGGCCCCTACCATCCGGCTCGATGAATTAGCCGAGCAGGTTCGCCGGGCGCCGCTGCCGGCCGAATGATCCGGCCGACGGGCGCCGGCCGATCCACAACAGCAACGGCGAACAACCGCGACGCCGAACAACAAGACCAGCGCCGAACAACACCGACGCCGTTCGTGCGTATCACGCAGAGAGAGCTGCCATGCAAACATCGAAAATCCATCGCACATCCAAGGGCTTTACCCTCGTCGAACTGCTGGTCGTGATTGGCATTATCGCCGTCCTGATCGCGATCCTGCTGCCGAGCCTGCGCAAGGCGAACCTGCAGGCGAAAAAGGTCGTCTGCGAGTCGAACCTGCGTCAGATTTTCAATTACATGGTGATGTACTGCAACAACAACAAGGGGTTCATGTTCCCGGTGGGCAATAAGCTGGCGAATGGGGATTACCAGACGCTGGGCACGAACGTGATGCCTCACCAGCGTTGGCCGGTCGCGTTGTTTGACATCAAGATTCCGTCGCCGCTCCCCTACCCGGATGACAAGGCCGCCTACGACTCCGCGAACGCGGCGGCGACGTCCAGCGGCGACCTGACCAACTTCTTCGCCACCTACGATCCCAAGCCGTTCACGCCCAAGATCATGCTCTGCCCGGTCGATATCGACCCCTACGAGGGTCACTCCTACGTGGTGAACCAGCAACTGGTGGAGAATGACCACCTGGTGCGTTTCAGCGGCGGAAACACGGGCGGGCGACCGCTGGCGGAAGTGGTGGTGGCGGGCGAGAAGCGCAGCAATCAGCGCGATTACCACGTGGAGGCGACCGCCGGCGCCGGCTCGGACCCGTCGGCCGTCGATCCGACGACGGGCAACGCGTACGCCAGCGAATTTGACCGCGTCGTCGAGCCGTATCGTCACGGCCTGAGCTACGGCAGCAATTACCTGTTCATGGACGGGCATGTCAGCACCGTGTTGCCGGCCACCGGCAAGGGGGCGCTGAATCCGTGGGACCTGCCGGGCACCGTGCCGACGACGCCCACCACGCCGTAAAGCGGTGCCGTAAACGGTGATGGGGCCTTGGATGCAATAAAACGTGTCGATTGACGTTCAGTTTGAAGGAAAGACCTCGGCTCCTGGATCATGACCGCCTCGCCCCCTCACGTGCCGCCGCCGACTCGACCCACCCAGCGCCGGGGCTTGGCGCTGCCGCCGTACGTGACGATTCCGCTGGTGCTGCTGGTGCTCATGGCCGGGGCGTGGTTCGTGTGGAGCCAGTTGTACGGCACGAAGCCGGTCGATCTGTCGCAATACGAATCGAACGACACGCCGGCCACGCGCATTCGATCGCGTTTCTTCGCCCAGCCGGCCACGGCGCGGTCGGGGGCGGTGGGGGTGATCCGTCGGGAAGACGGCTCGGGCGACGTGCACATTCCCGGCGCTCGCGCTCGGATCATGAAAGCCAAGAACGGCTGGCGCTTGAACCTGGCCTATCTGAATCAGCAGTTTATCCCGGCCGCGGATCGGCAGGCGATCAGCGCCCGATTTGTTGCGATGACGGACAAGGACCGGGCCGCGGGGGCGGGCGTGACGAGCGCTCAGATCGCCGACCTGCGAAAGCTCAAGGTCGTGAATGAGATGGCGGCCAGCGATGCGGATCGCAAAGCCCTGACCGATCTCTGGTCAAAATACGCCGCCGCCCCCGACGCCGAGCGGCCGGCGATTGAGCAGCAGTTGACGGACAAGCTCCGGCAGGTGGCGCTGGGTTCGATGTCGGCCACCAGTGCGGCCGCCGCGGATTACGCGAAGCAGATTCACCAGATCATCCCCCCCGAGCAGTGCCAAGCCCTCATGGGCAATCGCCCCACCACCCGGCCTGGCAAGGCGCGCTGAGCGCAAGGGCGTAAAACGCATTTCATTTCGGTCGGCCCGCCTATGATCGCGCAAGGTCAGAGGCCTCACCGAAAGGGATGAATTAATGTCATCGAGCGACGCCCAGAAGAGTGTACAGCACGAGTCGACGGCAGACGCGTCCACGAGCCCGAGCGCTCCGGGCGATGAACGAACGACCCTCGCCGACGCGCCCCACGCGCATGCCCCTTGGCCGACGGATCGCGTGGTGGTTCCGCAGGTGTCGGGCGTGCACGTGATTCAGGATGATACCGATGAAGGCGGCCCCTTGGTGGTGGAGAGTGACGACCCGGCACTGAATCCGCCCCGCGTGCCGTCGGAACCGTTCCCGACCGATCGCACGCCGGAGATCGATCCGCCGGTTTCACCGAAATAGCGAGATCGGGGGCCGGTCGCACGACTCGTCACACGAGTCTTTGCTGCGCACAGCGACTTGAGGGGCATCGCCGCGGGGGACGTTGCACGTCACTCAGGCGATCGCGTGGGCGGGCTTCGGCGTGTCGTCGCGGATGGTTTGCTGCTTGGGTTGCACGCCGTCATAGCTGAACAGTTGCATCTCTTCATCGATCCGCGCCTGCAAATGGCACGGCCGCTGCCAGACGGCGTGGATGTTTTTCAACGTTTCGATCGCGAACTTGATGTCAATATCCAGGCCGTTGTGCTGGTGCGACAGATAGAGTTCGCCGCGGTTGGCGTAATTGCCGTCGACGACATAAATGAACGGTCGGCCCATGTTGGTGAGGCGATACATCAGGCTTTTGCGAATGCGGTCCGGATCACGGCTGATGATCCGCAACTGCCCGGTGTGGGGGTCTTTGCCGTATTGGTAATAGCGGTGTTTCTCGATGAATTCGTCGGTCATGAATTCATCGATGAACATGACATCGTTGTAGAGCTTGCGCACTTCAAAGATTTTTTCCCGACCGAGGCCGAGCCCTTTGTCC
>JBQCCH010000049.1:0-4809 GCA_051962375.1 Tepidisphaeraceae bacterium | reverse complement strand
TGACCGAGGGGGACCACGCCTTTGTCTACCACCGCGCCGAGGATCGCAGCCTGCTTGAACTGCTGTTCGGTGAGCCGCTGCAGAGCTGATCGAACCGCGGACCCCGGCCGGACGTTGTACCCATGATGACTGACACGGCTGTCACCCCTCCTTTACCTGCCGCTTCGCGACGGTGGGCTGCGGCTCATCGTGCGATGCTGATGCTGGTGATCGCCTGCGCGTTTTGGGGGATGGGATTCAGCTGGGCAAAGAATGTGGGGGCGGACCTCAACGCATCGGCCGGACTGGTGACGGGTGCGGCGCTCGGGCCCATCCTGGGGCTGGCGATTCGATTTTCCACCGCGGCGGTGCTTTGGATGGGGCTGGCGCCGGGGGCCAGGCGGGGGTGGACCTTTGGCACGGTCTGGCGGGGCGGGGTGCTGGGGTTTTTCCTGGCGGTAGGGGTCATTGTCCAACACCTGGGGCTGGATCGGGCGAGCGAGGCCACGACCGCATTTTTGACCAGTCTGACGATTGTCATTGTGCCGCTGATGATGGCGATCCTTGGCCGACAGTGGCCGACAGCGCCCGTGGCTATGGCTGTGGGCGTGGCGTTGGTGGGCATTTGGCTGCTGACTGGGGCGGCGGCGGGGGGATTTGGGCGCGGCGAATGGCTTGGCGTGGCGTGCGCGGGGGTGTTTTCAATCGAATTGATCCTGATTGATCGGCTCATGCCGGGCGACTCGCCCTGGCGGATCACCGGCATGATGTTTCTGACGACGGCGGGCCTATGCATTGGGGCGGCGGCGGTGGCGGGGGGTGTCCGCCAGGTGTCTGTCACGGGGCTGACGCAGCAGAAATTCTTGGTCGAGCTGTCGCTGCTGACTTTGCTGACGACGGTGGCGGCCTTCGGGCTGATGAATCGGTATCAGCCGTGTGTCAGCCCGACGCGGGCGGCCCTCATTTACCTGATGGAGCCGCTGTTCGCGGCCGCCTTCGCGTGGGCGCACAACGGGCGGACGATGAGCGGCCGCATGATGTGGGGGGCGGCGCTGATTGTGCTGGCGAACGGGATTGCGGAGTTGAAATGGCCGTTATTCCGTTATGATCGCCCGGAGAATGCGTCAGACTAAAGGCCACAGGGATCCAGCCATGCCGGACAAACACGCCATCTCGTTTCGAACGCTGCTGATTTCCGGGATGCTGGGGGCGTCGCTGGGTTATGTGATGTTCGCCCGATCGCAAACGCCGGACGCGGAACCGCGCGTGGTGACGACCCGGCCGGACCTGCATCCGGATGAATTGGGCACGATCCGCTTGTTCAAACGGGCCGCACCGTCGGTCGTTTACATCAATACGGCCCGGGAAGAGCTCGATCTGATGGGCCGATCGGTGGAATCGCCGGTCGGGACGGGGTCGGGCTTCGTTTGGGATGACGAAGGGCATATCGTCACGAATTATCACGTCATTCAAGGCGTTGCCCAGGGCGTAAATACCGCCACCGTCGCGATTAACGGCGATGAAGTGTATGACGCGACCCTGATCGGCGTGGCGCCCGAGCATGACATCGCGGTGCTGAAGATCAGCCCGCGGCGGCCGTTGCGTCCGCTGCCGATCGGAACGAGTCACGACCTGCAGGTGGGGCAGCAGGTGCTGGCGATCGGCAATCCGTTCGGGCTGGATCACACGCTGACGACGGGCATCGTGTCGTCGCTGGGGCGGACGATTCGCTCGGTGGCCAACGTGCCGATCGACAACGTGATTCAGACCGATGCGGCCATCAACCCCGGCAACAGCGGGGGGCCGTTGCTCGACAGCGACGGGCGGTTGATCGGCATGAATACGGCGATTTATTCCCCGTCGGGCGTGAGTGTCGGGATCGGCTTTGCGATCCCGGTCGACACGATCAACCGCGTCGTCCCGCAATTGATCAAGTACGGCATGGTCGACCAGGCGACGCTGGGGATCTCGCAAGCCGACCGGTTCAGCGAAGTGCTCTCGCAACATGCGGGCGTGAAGGGCGTGGCCGTGCTGGGTGTGCACCACGGCAGCGCGGCCGAAGCGGCGGGCCTGCGGCCGACGCACCGCCTGCCCGACGGACGCATCCGCCTGGGCGACATCATCACCGAAATCGACGGCAAGCCGGTCACGTCGAGCGATGCCTTGTACCTGGTGTACGAACACCACAAACCCGGCGATACCGTGGACGTCACTTTCTGGCGCGATGGCAAATTGCTTCACAAGAAGATCGTGCTCGACAGTTCCATGAACCAGACCCCACCGGCATGACCGTCGCCTGGCCGATCGTTGATCGCTACTCTGTCCGGCGGGTGGTGGAAACGCTTCCGCAGGCGGTCTACTCGCTGGCGCTGGTCCTGGCGGGACGCGTGCTTTTGGGGCCTACTCTGGGGTCTATTTTTTTCGCCTACCTCGTGGGGTGCTGGGGATCGATCATGGGATTAGGTTCCCGCAGCGTCGCGCATCGCTCGGCCATTGCCGGGTGCTTCGCGGCGATGGTGGGGGTGGCGGATCTTGGGTCGTTGCATGCGGCTACTCTTTTGCTGATTCTTCTGCTCATTTCGGCCGCATTTTTAGTGAGTAGCCGGCGGCTGCTGATGCGGTGCGGCCTGCCCGAGGTAGTCGCCCGCGCGTTAGTGGTTATCGGGGGATTAATTTACCTCGGCTGGCCGATGTACCTGGCGAGGGCGTGGACGGATAGCCGCGTGTCGGGGGTTCTGGACGGGCTTACGTCCTATCATCCCTTGTTAGTGATCAACGGGCTTTATCCAGAGCTCGGCGACTGGACCCATCGGCCGATCGCGTATCGGTACTTGTTCAACCTGGGACAGGATGTGCCCTTCGCACTGCCGGCGAGCGCCTGGCCCCTGATCGGGATGATGATGACCGCCGTGGTGGGGATGACAATAATCGCAATAGGGATCACCGCATGGCACCGCCAGGGGAGGCGAGCGTGAGAGGAGCAAGGGTGAGACGTCGTTCGTTTCTGACAACCTGCATGGTGTTGGCGAGTCTGCCGATCGTTGGGCCCGTGATGGGGGCGCTGCCGAGCGACGCATCGCCGGCGACGACCGAACGCCCGGCAACGAGCCGACTCCCAGCATCGACCCACCCGGCAATGGCGCCAGCGACGGAACCTGCGTCGCAGCCGGTCCGACTTCAGACGCCGCCGGGGTGCGTTCGGATCGAGCTTAACGGGCGGGTGATGTTTACGGATCCCGCCGACGAAGCGTGGGTCCGCGAGGTGGCCTTGCACGCGCCGCGGGGGGTTCCGACCACGCAGGCCAGCGACCTGCTCGCGCGGTTCGCCGCCCGTCGGGATCCATTGAGCGTCGCCATGCTCGGCGATTTGCCGACGCTGCTGCCGAAAGACGTGGACGCCTTCCTCGACGGAGAATTCCGGCAGGACCTCGTGTCATTTGCGCAAGTTCAGGCCTATCCAGTGTTTCTGGTGGTGTCTGAAGGGCGGCTGACAGAGATCGTCAGACAGGGGTGGTCCGAGCCGCATTTCCACTACAACCGCCAAGCCGACCAAGTGGATATCGAGCGGGGCGTGTCGATCCAGGCTGGCCATCCGGTGGAAAGTGCGGTGGCTGCTCTCATCGACCCCAAGGGCGACCCGACGCTGCGGGCGGCCAAGCTGGCAGACACCGTCAGTCACACGGAACTCGTTGTCAATCAAAGCATTGCAGCGCGCTCGACGGCCGGTGCGGTGCGGACGATGGCGCGGTTCTTGTCGAAGCACGCCCTGGCGGATTTGCCGCACGGGGTGGACGAACTCTGGTTCGGAACCGGGCTGGTGAACGTGCTGGCAGGGCGGTACGTGGCGATGCTGCATGGCGCGCCCCTCGGCCAGTTCATGGCCGAGATGATTCGCCCGCCGCGGCAGGGGCCGATTGACGAGGCGACGGTGAATTTGCTGCATCCCTATGCGCCGGACGACCTTCGCCCGGAATTGGTCGACGCGTATGCGCAGGCCTGCTACCGCAAGGCGATCGCCGTGATGTTTCTGTGGGTGGAGAAGGCGGGCATCCGGCAGGTGGCCCCGGTGTTGGAGGAGATCAAGCGATTTCCCCCTGCAGACGGCCCGACCTTGGTGAAGCTGATCGAGAATCGGAGCGGCGTCGATCTCACGCCGATCCTCACCGGCCGGCTGCGGCCGCTTTAAGTCGGTTGTGAATGGGGGGTCGCCCACCGCGATGGTGGCCTGCTGTTCCACGTGGAACCGCCTCAGTCGGCGGCCGCCTCGTAGCCGAGCTTTCGGAGCAGATCCTCGAACTGGTCGAGGTTCGCATAATGAATGACGACCTTGCCCTTCCCTTTGGCGGCCGACTTTTGGACGTTGACACGCAGTCCGACATGTTGTGTCAGTCGGCTCTCCAGCTCTGCCAAATGAGCCGATCGAGGGGGTGTGGTGGGGGGCGGGCCCTGGTTTTTCTGGGTTGAAGCGACATTTCGCTCTAAATCCCGGACCGACAACCCCTGACTGACGCATCGCTCGGCCAACACCACCTGCTGGGCCTTGTCAGTCAGCCCCGCCAAGACCTTGGCATGCCCGAGCGACAGGGCACCGGTCGCGATCCAGTCGCGGACGATCGGCTCCAACTCCAGCAATCGCAGGAAATTAGCGATCGACGACCGCTGTTCCCCCAGGCGATTCCCGAGCTCCGCCTGGGTTAGTCCGAGCTGCGCGATCAGGTCGCGATAGGCGAGCGCTCGATCGATGGGAGTCAGGTCTTCGCGTTGGATATTTTCAACGAGCGCCCACTGGGCCTGGCTCGGGCGATCGGCGTCGCGAAGGATGACGGGTAC
>JBQCCH010000048.1:0-9908 GCA_051962375.1 Tepidisphaeraceae bacterium | reverse complement strand
ACCTCGGATGATGTGCCGTTCGAAGTCAACATGAACCTCATCATCGAATTCTACCGCTGATATCCGGGGCCACCGCCCCGCACCCCGTACGATGAGAGAAGAAGACCCCGCCCCACCCCTAGGTGGGGTTTTCTTTTGGTTGGTGAAGACCACCCGTGAGCGTCGCGGCTCCGCCGCGACTTCGTTCACCAGTCGCGCTGACGCTGCACGTAACTTATCGCATTGCGAAAGTAATCAGGCTCATACAGATACTTGCAGCTTCCGCCCTCCGCCCACCACTTTTGCTTCCCAAATCGCTTGTTCAATTGTCGCGACGTGACGGCTTTGAGTGCTTCACGCAACTCGGGTCCAACCCGCGCCGCCGTGATCACCACATGCACATGATCGCTCTGCGGAGTGATCGCATGAATCGTCCATTCATACCGTGACGCAAGCTCGGCAATCGCGTCTTCGACGCAATGCCGTTGATCGATCGTCAATCGCACCGGGCCTTGCGTCATTCGTTGCAACGCGTCTGCTTCATCCCACTGATTCGCCTCGGGGAGTGAAGTCCCGTATTCGTTTTGAATCTTGGTCACGTGTGGTTTTTCAGAACCGGGCAAGCGCATTCCGTACGTGCCCCAGGTGATGTGGTATCCGGGAGGAATTCTCACGCGCTGAACTCTTCCCGCGGCGGAGCCGCGGGGCTCTCGACGGCGTGCTGTCCTTGTCGCTTCGGAAGGTTCTTCGGGCGCGGACGCTGATCTTGTTTGATCGCGTCGTCGATGCGATCGCGATTGATGTCACACACCTCCGTCAGATACATCTTTACGTGCTCCGTCAATTCGTTCAACGCGATTCCGTGGGTGCGCTGTCCGGTCCGCGTGTATAACCACCTGCTGAAGTCAAAGAATCGCTGAAAAGGTGATTGCGCATTGAGAAGCAAATCAATTGTGCGGATAAATTTCCCGCTGTTCGCGACCAGATCCCAGTACCGTGCGAAGCGCCGCATCTGCTGCAATTCATCGAACGACACGTGCTTCGTCTGCAGGATTTCGTACGGCGGATACGGGCTGTAGACCATCTCCCACTCCGCGTCGTGACGGATGATCGGCGTGCCACGCAAGCGCTTGAGAATGCCCACCTGGATCTCCTGCGGCCGCATCCGCCACAGCCGATCGAACCCTGCCCCGAAGGATGCCAAATCCTCACCCGGCAAGCCGACGATCAGGTCCGCGTGAACATGCACGCCCGTCGACTCGCGCAGCCATCGCAGATTGTCTTCAAGGCGGGCCTGATCCTGCCGGCGGGAAATCCGCTGCTCGACGTCGGCATTGAGCGATTGCACCCCCACTTCAAATTGAAGCGCACCAGCCGGAAACTTCGCGATGATCTCGCGCAACGCTTCGGGCAATCGATCCGGAATCATTTCAAAATGCACAAACAACCCCGGCTCATACCGCTCTAGAAAAAACGCCAGGATCCGCTTGCTGATGTTCAGGTTCAGATTGAAGGTGCGGTCGACGAACTTAAATTGCTTCGCCCCGCGATCCAGCAGCCGCTGCATCTGTGCAAGGAACGGCTCGAGCGGCACGTTTCGCACGGGAACGTCGAGCGAAGAGAGGCAAAATTCGCACTTGAAGGGACAGCCGCGCGACGCCTCCACGTACATCACGCGATGGCGGATATCGTGATCGCCGTAAAACTCGTACGGCAGCTGAACCTGGGTGAATTCCGGCAAGGCCGCATCGATCACGCGCATCAAGGGCCGCCGCCCCGCCAGCAGTTTTTCGCACAACTCCGCAAAGGCCAGATCCGCTTCGCCGCGAATTACGTAATCGGCGAGCTGACAAATTTCCTGCTGATCCGTCTCGTACGACACCTCCGGCCCGCCCACCACGATCGTCAGCCCCGGCCGAATGCGCTTCAGGTTCTGGATCACCTTCAGCGTGGGCTCGGCGTTCCAGATGTAGACGCCGAAGCCGATGATCGTCGCATCCTGCGCCAGCAGTTTTTCCACGATGTCGATCACGCGCTGGTTGATGTCGAACTCGCAAATCGTCGCCCGCTCGCGCAGCGGCCCGAGGTTCGCCATCAGATACCGCAACCCAAACGCGGCATGGATGTACTTGGCATTGAGGGTGGAAAGGACAATCTCGGGCATAATCACTTAAGCTCAGGCAGACTTTCTAGGGCGGACTTTTTCATTGCTGAAAGCGGGCCTTCGAATTCATTCGAGCGTGCCGCTTCCGGAATTCAGAATTCCGCGTTCCATTGTATCATCCGGCCATGCCAGAGCAGCCGATCGTCGGAATTATCATGGGGAGCCAGAGCGATTGGGAGACGATGCGCCAAGCATCCGAAATGCTGAAGCAATTCGGCGTCGCCCATGAGTCGAAGATCGTCTCCGCCCATCGCACGCCGGATCTGCTGTTCGATTACGCCGAAAAAGCAGCCGGCCGCGGGATCAAGGTCATCATCGCCGGCGCCGGGGGCGCGGCCCATCTGCCGGGCATGTGCGCCAGCAAAACGCACCTGCCGGTGCTGGGCGTGCCGGTGCGCTCCAAGGCGCTCAGCGGGATGGATTCGCTCCTGTCGATCGTGCAGATGCCGGCCGGCATTCCGGTGGGCACGCTCGCCATCGGCGAAGCCGGCGCGAAAAACGCCGCCCTGCTCGCGGTCGCCATCCTGGCAACCAATGACCCGTCGCTCGCGCAGAAGCTCATCCACTTTCGGGCTCAGCAGACGCAAACCGTTCTTGAAACCCCGCTTCCCGAGTGATGAGCGGGGTCAAGCCCTGAGAGCCAGCAGTTCTTCCGCCTTGTCGATCACCATGCCCGGCGTCAGCCGAGTCATGCAGCGGTGATCGAGCGGACACGTCTTCAACTGGCACGGCCCGCAGTGCACTTTCACCTGCACCATGCGTTCTTTTGCAAAATAAATTTCCGTCCACTCCGGATGCGTGGGGCCGAAGATCGTGACCACGGGCACATCGAATGCGGCCGCGATATGACGCGGGCCGGTGTCGTTGGAGATCATTAGGTCACATCGGCGGACGATTTCCTTCAACGCTCCCAGCGACATGCCCGCTCGCGACAGATCGACGGCGGGATGCCGCATCTGGCCAAGGATTTCGTCGACGATGCGCCGCTCCTTCGGGGCACTGCTGATGAGGATCGTCGCCCCGTGTCGATCGGCCAGCGTATCCGCCGCCTCGGCGAAATACTCCGGCAGCCAGCATTTGCTCGCCCCGTAATTGGCCCCAGGGTTCAGCAAAATCCAAGGCCGCTTCTCGGGGATGGCCGCCTGCTGGATGATTTGTTCCGCTTCGCGTTGTTCCGACGGCGTGACAAACAGGCTCATCGTCAGGTCACGTTCAGTTGACCCGAGATACGACGCCAGCCCCATGTAATACTTGATGATCGGCGATGGCACGTAGCGACCATTTTCGCGGGCAGGCAGGAGCTTGTCGGTGAGGAGAAAACCCCGGCCGTCGCGGTCGTAACCGACGATCCGCGGGATCCGCGCCATCTTGCAAGCTAGGGCCGCCTTAAATGAGCCCGGCAGCAGGATCGCCAGATCGAACCGGCGTCGTCGAATCTTCGTAACCAAGCTCAGCAAGTCGCCCCGACCACTTGGCTTGGCGCTCTTGCCGGTGCGATACGTAATGAGCTTGTCGGCCCAGGGCATGCCGGTGTACATCGCCTTCACGTAGCGCTTGATCAGGTAGCTGATCTGGGCATTCGGATAAAGGTTTCGAATGGCGCGCAACGCCGGCGTCGCCATGACGGCATCGCCCACCCAGGAGGGTTGCACCACCAGAATACGCTGCGGGTCGGACATAGAGTCGCGAGAATAGCTCGCCGCAGCGAATTTGTCCCTCTCTCCGGCCGCCCTGTAATGCGCGACGCTCGGCAGCGACTGATAGACGGGCGGGGCAGCGGCTTCGATTGGACGGATCGACGCGTTTCTTCCGATAAAACAGAATCGCCCTTTTCAAGAAAGATGGAATGAATGTCGAATGACACTGGCTTTCGTCCGATCGAGATGCTCGAGTCCCGCCTGCTCTGCAGCCGCACGCCCGCCGACCCTCGGCCGGACACACTCGGCAAGGCCTTTGACCTTTCCGAGCGCGCCGACCTCTTCAATCGCCTGGGCAATCTTCCCAACCACACCTATCTCGTCCTGCGGAATTATCTTCGCGCCGGAAACATCGGCGCGTTCGACGCCGGCCTGCTTGACTACATGCGCAATCGGTCAAGCGTCATCAACTACTTCTTCAAGCCGTCCGACGCCCAGAGCATCGCCGATTACGTGAAGGCCCACATCGGCGTTTCCGGGCAGGAATCGCACGCCAACGCCGTCACCGACGATCGGCTCTTCCCCGAGGCCAGTTCCGTCAGCAGCTATACCGTTCAGCTGGGCGATTCGATCAACTGGAACGACGCGACCAAGAGCAGCAATCCGGAGTTCATCAACGCATTGAACCGCCAAGACTGGTGGGTGGACCTGGCCCAGAGCTATCTCTACACGCACAACACCAAGTACAGCGATGAATTGGCCTACGAGTTGGCCAGCTACCAGCAGCAGAACCCCACCTTCACCCTGCCGGCCAAGACCACCGCGTACACCAGCTATGGGTTCGACGTCTCGCTGCGGGTCGACAATTGGCTGATGAGCTATTTCTCCTTGCTCGGCAGCAGCGTTTTCACGGGCGCGGAAAATTCGCTGTTTCTTTACAAATTCATGCAGCAGGGCGACGTGCTCTCCACCGTCTCCAGCCACATCAGCGATTACACCAGCAATCGCACGATCGACATCGGCAAGTCTGAGATGTTCCTGGGCGATGTGTTCCCGGAATTCAACACCCGCAAGGCGTGGCAAGCCCAGGGCCGCGCGGTGCTTTTCAACTCCATCGACGGCCAACTCTATGCCGACGGTTCGCAGCGCGAACAATCGCCCGGCTACGCGATCACCGTCGTCGACGATGTGCTTGAGGCGCGTCAGCTGGAAAAGCTCAACGCCATCGATTGGCCGAGCGATAAGCAGACGCAGCTGGAGAACGCCGTCAACGCGATCTGGCAGGAGCTTTCGCCCAACGGGCTGCGCCCCGCGATCGGCGACACCTACCGCCTGAACGGCACCACCCTATTCCTCAAGGCCGCCACGGTGCTGGGCATGAACCAGTGGCCCGACAACGCTCCCAGCACCCGCGATGCCTACGTCCTGGGCGTGAACGCCATTTCGCCCAACATCGGCGTCTCGGGAATCCCGGCACTCGGCAATCGCGGCGCCAACTATTCGCTCCCCGACAGCGGCAACTACATCCTCCGTTCAGGGAACGATTCCAGCGCCCGCCAGATCAATTTCCTTGCCGGGCCCAAAGGGGGCGTGCACGGACATTACGACTACATGGGATTTGAGCTCTCCGCCTACGGCCGCCCCCTCATCTCCGATCCCGGCGTTTATCAGTATGATTCCAGCAGCACACGCAACTGGATCGTCAGCGCTGCCGCCCACAACACGATCGCCGTCACCGGCGTAAACCCGGGAGACCTGGAAGACAACAGCGACATCACCACCAGCGGCATCACCAGCGTGGCCGGCGGGTCGATGATCTCCGCGTCGTACAACGGTTACTCGTTTCTCTCGGGCAATCCCACGCTCAGCCGCAGCATCTGGTACGACGGCAACAACACGATGGTGATCGTCGATTTCGCCTCGTCCAGCGAAGCCCTTAGCTATGAAACCGGCGTCACGCTCCCGACGCGTTCCACCACCTACAACCAGTCGGCCGGCCTGATTTACACGGACTATGCCTCGGGCGGCAACGTGCGCGTCCAATCCCTGCTGCTGCCCGGCCAGACTGCGTCGGCGGCCACGACGGGCGTCTACGTCAGCAACAATCCGCCCCCCAATAACAAGGAAAATGCGACCCGCTACCAGGCGAATGTCACGAAGTCGACCTTCGCCGTCTTCGCCACCGTCATCACCACCTACAACGGGTCGGCCGCCAGTGAAACCAACAATGTGACCTGGCAACGGGTTCCCACCAAGGCCGGGCAAAGCGCGATCCTGGTCGTCAACGGGCAATCGATCACGTTCCCCGGATCGGCATTCAACCAGGTCGGCAAAAACGGCGCGGTCCGCGGTACTTTCAACGATATCGCCTACGACTCCAAGGGCCGCCTGCACGAGGTGTTCTATGATCGCGACGCCAACAACCTGAAGTATGCGGTTCGCGGCACGAACGGCGTTTGGAGCGCGATATCGACCATCGATCCCGGCGCTTATTGCGGCTACAACCCGTCGCTCGTCATCGATGCCAATGACCGCCCCGCCGTCGCGTACCAGGATGCCATGAACGGCGACCTGAAATACGCCTATCTCTCGCCAATCACCAACGCGTGGCAGGTGGAAACGGCCGACGTCAAAGGGTCAACCGGCGGATATCCTTCGCTCGTGATGACGCGTCACAACACCGCGGCCATCGCTTACTACAACAAAACGAACGGCGATCTGCGACTTGCCACGCAAGGCAGCAGCGGTTGGATCATCTCGACTATCGACAGCAAGGGCGATGTCGGCCGCTTTCCCAGCCTGCAGCTTGACCCCAACCGTCCCACCGCGAGCAAATTTGCCATCGCGTATGAAGACACCACCCACGGCAGCTTCAAGTACGCGCTGCAATCGAACAGCAGCTATGTTTATCAGTCGATCGACAATACGACGACGATCGGCGGCGGCTACATCTCGATGAAGTTCTACAAGAGCGGCTCGGTCTACAACCCGGCCGTCAGCTATTACGACGCCGGCAAGGGGCAGCTCCGCTATGCCTACAGCAACGGCAAGACGTGGACCCATGCCATCGTCGCATCGCGCAAGCGCCAGGGTCTCTACAGCAAGCTGGATATCGACGGCTCCACGCCGCGCATCTTTTTCTTCGACGGGACGAACAACGCGGAGTATCTGCTGACCGGCTCGAACATCGTCGGTTCCAAATGGACGCTGGGCCTGCTGGGCGACGGCGGACGCGAGGTGCACTACGCGAAATACAACGGCCGATTCGCGTTCACCTCGCTCGATGAATCACTCGGCTTGCTCAACACGTATTGAGCACGCCGAGCGCCTCGGCTGTTAGTGACCTTTTGGCGATTGCTTACGCGGGGACCTTTTCCATGCGGATCGGGCCACGGGCACAGCATACGCGATCGCGCCCGGCGTTTTTCGCTTCGTACAGCGCGCCGTCAGCGGCGGCCATCAGTTTCTCTGCGGTCACGGAATGGCACGTCACGAGTGACGCAATGCCGATCGACATCGACACGCCCAGCGGCCGGCCGATCATCTTGCCAGACGCCTGCTTGAATTCTTCGCGAATACGGTCGGCCACAGATACTGTTTCCGATCCGCTGGAGTGCGGCAAGAGCAGCACGAATTCATCGCCGCCGTAGCGGGCCGCAATATCGCCGCGCCGCAGGTTGCTCTCGATGATCTTGCCCGTGAGGACCAACAGCTGGTCGCCGACGGCATGCCCGAAGGTGTCGTTGAGCTGCTTGTAGCCATCCAGATCAATCATCACTGCCGACAAGTCGTGATGATGTCGCGTCGCGTCGGCGAAGGATTGCTCCAGCACCCGGCCGAACTGCCGGCGGTTGTAGAGTCCGGTCAGCGGATCAGTCGCGGCCATTTGCTCGACTTGTTTCAGCGAGCCTTCCAGCTGCTGGTTCGTCTGTTTTACGTCGACCAGCGCCTTCTCCAGGCTGTTGCGCAGCTGATCATTCTCCTGCCGCAGCTTGGCCACGGTCAGATTCTTCTGAATCACCAGCGGAATGGTGAACATGTAATCGCCGACCTTCACGACGTAATCGGTCGCGCCTTTTTGAATGGCGGCGGCGGCGAGTTCCACTGAATTTTCGCCCGTCACCATAATGACCGGCGTCGAACAGCGTGAAAGAATCTCGCACAGCAGCTCCATACCGCTGCAGTCGGGCAGATTGTGGTCGGTGATGATCAGATCAAACGAAGCCAGGTCATGTTGCAGCGCTTCGGCGCGGCTTCCGGCGCAAACGACGGTGCCCTTGCCGAATTGATCCTCAACGATTTCGCAGACGAGATCGCGTTGATCGGCGTCATCCTCGATCATGAGCAATTTGAGCGTGTTCACAATAATTTCCTGACTCTCTGTACGATTCCCCTGAACGACTGACGCCACAAAATCAGTGGCAATTACACGGCTATCTGCGGCAGGCCGACTGCGCGAGCCGGCGGTGCGGATACTGATGCACGCCAAGCCAATAGCGGGTGCTCGTCTGAACCATCGACAAAAACTCATCCGCGTTCGCCGGCTTCAGCGTGTAGCTGTTTGCCCCGTAATTGGCGGCACGCTCCATCTGCTGCTCGTCGCTGACGCCGGTCATCATGACCACGGGAATATGCTTCAGGCGGTCATCACTCTTGATGCGTTTCAGCGTTTCGATCCCGTCCAATCGCGGCATTTCAATGTCGAGATAAATCAGGCCCGGGAGATTGTCGCTGGAGGCTGCGCCGTACTCAGACAGCATCCGGAGCGCTTCCTCGCCGTTGGATGCCTCCCACACTGAATTGGAGACGTCACAGTCGTTGATCGCATCGCGGATCAGCATGCGGCAATCCGGATCGTCGTCGATCAGCAGGATCTTTAACGGCTTGTTGTGGTTTTCGCACATCGCAACCATCCGATGATTCCTTGGCTTCTTTCGCTTGCGGCGTCGTCCGCTTACGCCGCCGCGGCTTCCTGTCCTTTGCACGCATGGCTTCCGCCGCCGATGCTCGGAACGTATTGTCCGTTCATGGTGAATCGGAAGGTGGTTCCTTCTCCCAGCTTGCTCTCACACCAGATTTTTCCGCTATAGGTTTCGACAATGCTCTTGACGCTCGCGAGGCCCACGCCCTTGCCGGTGACTGCCTGCGTCGCCGTATTGCGGCCGCGGCGGAAAACGTAGAACACCTTCCCGACATCTTCCGGATCAATGCCCTGGCCGGTGTCGCGGACGTAAAACTCCGCTTCACTCTCGTGAAGAATGCAGCCGACATGAATCTCGCGCCGCGAGCCCGTGCCCATGTATTTGATCGCGTTGTCGATCAGGTTTTGGAAGAGCTGGCGAACCCGGGATTTTTCCGCGAATAGCGTGGGCAACGTCGTGTCGACGATCAGCGAGATGTCCCGCGTCTTCAGGTCGTTTTCGAACATGCCGCGGAAATCCCAGATCATCGCCTCAAGCTCAAAGTGATCCATGCTCTGCCGGCGTGTTTTGATGCGCGAAAGCTCCAGCAGTTCATTGATCAGGTCGGTTTCGACTTCGACATTCTTCTTAATCCGCTCCAGGCGATGCAGCATGTCTTCATCGAGCTGCTTGCGCTTCTTCATCAGCAGCATGGTGACCATGCCGCTGATATTGCGGAGCGGTGCGTTCAAATCGTGTGACACCGCGCGGAGAAAATCTTCCTTCTCGGCGATTTCCAGGCTCAGCCGCTGGTTGGCCGTTTCAAGCTGGCACGTTCGTTGTTCGACCTTGCCTTCCAGATCATGGTTCGCTTCCGCCAGCTGAGAATTAGCCAAGTGCAGGGCGGCCTGCTGACCGGTGATGGTGCGCACCATGTCATTGAATGCCCGCGAAAGTTCGCCGATGACGTCGGATCGCATGGTTTCAACACGCGTCTGAAGCTCGCCCGCCGCGATGCGTTTCGCCGCAGTCACCAGTAGGCGGATGGGCAGGAAGATTCGCCGAACGATCATCCAGGCGGTCGGAATCGCCAGCAGGAGAATCGCCCGGCCGACCGACAGCGCGGCCCGCTGCGATACCGCCAGCTGCTCGCGCACCTGCGCCATGGAAACGCCAACCTGAACGTAGCCGATGATCGCTTGTTTCGCCGGCGACCAGACCGCCTGC
>JBQCCH010000047.1:0-2660 GCA_051962375.1 Tepidisphaeraceae bacterium | reverse complement strand
CATGTATTACAACGCGATCGCCGTACGCGATAACACCGTCGATCCTGCGCAAATCAGCAAGATCGTTGTCGGCGTAGAGCATGGGTCCGCGGGGCAGAAGGTTGTGGTGGAGTCTGCGACAACAGACGGACACGGCGTGCGAGGGCCGGTGCCGTTTTTCCCGTTTATCGATGAGTTCGGGCAATACAAACACGCGGACTGGCCCGGGAAAATCTATTCGGACGCGGATTTTGCCGCCGCCCTGGCGAAGGATAAGGCCGATCTCGCCGCCCACGCCGCGCCGGCGGATTGGGACGAATACGGCGGCTGGGAACGCGGCCCGAAACATCAGAAGACCGGTTACTTCTACCCCAAGAAGGTGGCCGGCAAATGGTGGCTGGTTGATCCGGCGGGCAATCTGTTCTGGTCCTACGGGCCGACTGGCGTTCGTGTGGGCGGGGAAGGCGGGCCCATCACCGGGCGCGAAAACTGGTTCGACCAGTTGCCCGCAAAAACCGGCGATGATGCAGCGTATTGGACGACCGGAAAAAACGCCCGGTTCATGTACTACAAGGACAAGTCGTGGGACGCCTTTTCATTCTCCGCACGGAACGCCAGCCGAAAATACGGCCCCGACTGGCGCGAGGCGTCGGCCGACAATCTGCATCAGAGGCTGCGAAATTGGGGCTTCAACAGCATCGGCAACTGGTCCGATCCGGTCGTCTACTTGAAGCATAAAACGCCCTATGCGGTGGCCATTCACCCGGCGCCGTTGCTGCTGAACCACATGCCGGACGTCTTCAATGCGAATTACGCCCGGCAGGTGCAGGAGCGGCTCGAAAAGGAGCAGGGCACCACTGCCGGCGATCCGTGGTGCATCGGCTACTTTGTCGACAACGAACTGATCTGGGGTCCGCGGCCGCGCGGCGGAAAGATCGTCGACGGCGTGCTCGCGGCGCCCGCAGCGACGGCGGCTAAAAAAGTATTGCAGGGCGACCTGATCAAGAAATACAAAGACATCGCCGCGCTGAACAACGCCTGGCAGACGCATTATGCGTCTTGGAACGCATTCATGGAGCCGAGCGTTGCCCCCGCGAAGCCGACCGACGCCTACGTGCAGGATGCGGGCGATTTCGGGATGAAATTTGCCGAACGCTACTTCTCCACCGTGCGGGATGCCGTCAAACGTGTTGCCCCGCATCAGCTGTATCTCGGCTGCCGATTCAACGGGCATATCGACAAGCCCCTCGTCGAGATGGCGGCCAAATACTGCGACGTCATTTCCTACAACATCTACGAACTGCCCAAGGAGCGCCTTAATCAATATCGGGCCGTCGTCGACAAGCCGTTTATTGTCGGCGAATTCGGCGTGGGCACCGATCCGGTCGAATCGCCGTGGCGCGATCCCAAACACAAGGATGAAAGTCGCGTGCAACTGATGCGCAGCTGGCTGAAGGAAGGATTAGCCGATCCGTTGTTGGTTGGCGCGCACTTCTTTCAGTTTCAAGACCAGCCGATTTATGGCCGCGCCGATGGTGAGGCGCAGTTGCGCGGATTCGTGGATGTCACCGACACGCCTCACTTTGATCTCGTGCAGCTCAATCGGCAGATTGGGTATAAGCTGTATGAAATTCGCAGCACCGGAAATTTCCCCAGCCAGTAGCGCCCCGAACCGCGTCGATTGGATGCGGCGACATCTCGGCGGGCTTGGAACGTGAAAGTGGCTCAATCGCCGGACATCATCCTCTTTCTGACCGATGATCATGCCCCGTGGTCCATCGGGTGTTATGGAAACGCGGACGCCGACACGCCGAACCTGGATCGGCTGGCAATGACTGGCGTGCGGTTCGCCAACGCTTTCACGCCGACGCCCGTCTGTTCGCCCGCGCGGGCCTGCGTGATGACCGGGCGCACGCCCAGTCAGGTGGGCATCCATGATTGGATCGAAGAGGCCGTCCCGGAATTCGCCAACCGCGATTGGTTGGCCGGCGAAATTACCTTGCCGCAACTCCTTTCGCAGGGGGGCTATCACACGGCGCTGGCGGGGAAATGGCATCTCGGCGGATCTCATCGCACGCCCGCGGGCTTTGATCGTGCGTTTGGCTTGCCGGGCTGGCAGGGCGTGCATAACGGTGAATACGCGTACCACCTTGACGGATCGCCGCTGACGCTCTCGGGCAACAAGACATCACTCATCACGGACTACGCCGCTCGCTTCATCGCTGAGACGCCGCCCGATCAGCCTCTTTTTTTGAATGTCGGCTACATCGCCACGCATTCGCCTTACCAGGCCGCTCGCCACGATCCGGCCCGCACCGCTTTGTTTCAACATCTCGATTTCCACAATTTGGGCAGCTACTCCCCGCATCCGTGGCGAAAGGATGAAGGCTTTTCGCCTCTGGCGATTCCGACGGCGGAGCAACGCCGCGATTGCTTGATAGGCTACTACGTGGCGGTGAATGAAATTGACGCCGGCGTTGGCCGGGTGCTGACGAAACTGGCGGCTGCAGGGCGGCTTGAGAATGCGGTCATCATCTACGTGTCTGACCATGGCTGCTCGCTCGGGCAGAACGGGTTTTTCGGAAAAGGAAACAGCACGCGCCCGTTGAACATGCTCGATGTCAGTTTGCGCGTGCCTCTGCTGATGGCTGGGCCGCGGATTCCAAGGGGGGTGACGGTCG
>JBQCCH010000046.1:0-9647 GCA_051962375.1 Tepidisphaeraceae bacterium | reverse complement strand
CTGCATGTAGTCGATCATGATGGCCTTGATGTCGTGCTGCTGCTTCAGGCGGCGGGCCTTGGCGCGAAGCTCCAGCGGCGTGAGGCCGGGCGAATCGTCCACCCAGATCGGCATCTTGTTCATCTCGTTCACCATCATCGCCAGCCGCTGATATTCCTGGGCGCTGAGCAATCCCTTGCGGACGCGCTGGGCGTCGATCTGGGCGCGCGAACACATCATGCGCTGCGCCAACTGCTGCTTGGACATTTCCAGCGAGAAGACGGCACACCCGTGGTTCCCGTTGGCCATGGCTTCGATGAGGTTCATCGCGAAGGCGGTTTTGCCCATGGAAGGTCGTGCGGCGACGATGATCATTTCGCCCGGCTGCAGGCCGTTGAGCATGTCGTCCAGCTCGTAGAACCCCGTCTCCAGCCCGCGTCGGCCGGAGCCTTCAAGCATCTCGTACACTTCCATCGCGATATCGCCCAGCGGGCTGGCAGCGCCGCTGATTTTCTTGTTGGCGATTTCGAAGATGCGTTTCTCGGCCCGGTCGATGATGACATCGACGCTCTCGTGCGGCGCGTAGGCTTCGCGCAGGGCGTCGTTGCTGGAGGTGATGAGCGTGCGGAGCAGGAACTTGTCGCGAACGATGGCGGCATAATGCATGCCGTTCGCCGCGGAGGGAACGGTATTGAGCACCTCCGCCAGGTAGGCGGTGCCGCCGATTTCGTCGAGCTGCCCGCGCTTGAGCAGTTCTTCGCGCAGGATGACCGCATCGACGGGGCGGTTGGCTTCGTACAGGCTGAGAATGATGCCGTAGATGATCTGGTGATCCGCGAGGTAGAAGGCATCGCGTTCCACCATCGCCAGCACCTGGCCGACGAGTTCTTTGTCGAGCATCATCGACGCGATCAGGCACTGCTCGGCAATGAGCGAGTGAGGGGGCAGCTTATCGAACTGGGCGGCGGTTTCGCCGATGCGCAGCGGTTCGGACATCGTCTTCCATTCGTCAAAAGGCCAACACAGACTTTACCCTAAAAGAGTCCGAACGGAGCAGAAAGTTCTGTCCGCGTCGGGTTATTCACGGGTTGTCCACCGCCGGGCGTGGAAAGGGCCAAAAGAACAGGAACACGAAACCGAAGTTCCGTGTTCCTGCATCTGCGTCAATCCGCACTCCGAAGCGCCCGTGAAGGCGGTAAAACGAGGGGCGGCTTATTCCGCAGCGACTTATTCCGCGGCCAATTATTCAGCGGCGGGCTGCTCGGCCTTGCTCTTGGCGAAGGCGTCGATGGCGGCCTTGCTCTCGGCGTCGGGGCTGACCCACACCTTGATCTCGGTGCTCAGATCGTCGGCGAACTTCACTTCCACCGTGTACTTCTCGATCTGGTCGAGCTTGGTCGACAGGTTGATGTCGCTGGCCTCGACGTCGTACCCCTGCTGCTGCAGCGCGTGGGCGATGTCGTTGGCGCCGACCGAACCGAACAGGTGGCCCTGCTCGTTGGCCCGGCGTTCGAGCGTGACTTCGACGCTCGACAGCTTCTGGATGATCTTTTCCTGCTTAGCGCGGAGTTCTTTCTCCTGCCGCTCGATCTCCTTCTTGCGCTCTTCGACCTTCTTCAGGTTGCCCTTGGTCGGCTCGACGGCCAAGCCCTTGGGGAGGAGGTAGTTGCGGGCGTAGCCGGGGGAAACTTCCACCACGTCGCCCACGCGACCGACATGGCGGACGCTTTCGTTGAGGAGAACTTTGGTCTTGCTGCTCATGGGTTGTCCTTTGAGCCTGTGGCTCAAAAAAGTTAGGACCTTCGCCGAACACCGGCGCGGGCCCAGCCTTGGAAATTCTTTAGAACGGGATGTCGTCGTCGTTGAACGCCTGCTCTTCGCCGTAGGGCGCTTGCGGGGGCGCCTGCTGCGGGGCGGGGCGTTGGCCGCGATTCATCGGCCGAGCCGGCGGGGGGGCGCCTTCGTCGCCGTACGAGCCGCCGCCCTGGTTCCCGCTCCCTTGAGCGCCGCCGGGGGCGCCCAGGAATTGGAAATCATCGACGACGACCGTCAACTTCGATCGCTTGCCGCCGCCGCTTTTATCTTCCCAGCTGTCATACTTCAGGCGGCCTTCGACGTAGACCTGCTTGCCCTTGGTCATGTACTGGTTGAAGATTTCGCCCCCTTTGCCGAAGACGGTGCAGTCGATGAAGTTGGTTTCTTCGCGCTGCTCGCCGGAGGCGGCCTTGAACTTGCGGCCCACCGCCAGCCCGAATTCGCAGACCGCCGTCTGGCTGGGGAGGTATTTCAATTGCGGATCGCGGGTCAGGCGTCCGATCAGAATGACCTTATTCACGTCAGCCATGGCGATACTCCGGATTCAAGGCTTGGTCGATTGCACACCGCTTCGCTTCAGGCGTGCGCCTTAGGCGTTGGCGGTCTCTTCTTCGCGACGACGGTAGCCGCCCCGATCACCGCCGCCACGGGCGTTGTTTTCAAAGTTCGAGCGTTCCTGCGGCACGTATTGGACCACCGGCTGCGGCTCGACGCGTTCCATTTCGTCCTTCGACAGGTGGCTGGCGTCGGTGATCAGCACGCGGAGGATGTCGTCCGACAGGTTGACGTCACGCGTGATCGGCGCGATCGCCGTGCCCGGGCCGGTGAAGTAGGCCAGGATGTACAGGCCACGCTTTTGCTTCTTCACTTCGAACGCCAGTTTGCGCTCGTCCCACTTCTTGATCACCAGGATCGATCCGCCGTGCTTTTCGATGATGTCGCGCACGCGCTTGATCGATGCTTCCACTTCCGCGCTGCCGGGCAGCAGGAACATGCCTTCGTATTGTGCTTTTGCCATAATGTCTTTCCTAGCTCGGGTTTGGTCGGCTTGGAGGCCGATCGCCATTGATGTTCGGTTGATCTGTTGATTCGTTGATCGGTCGATCCGTGGCACTTAAGCAATGATGAACACGCTCAAGCGCGACGGATCATCGATCAGCAGATGAACCAATCAACTCTCGTTCACATTGAAAAGGCTCATCGCCTTTTCGATTCCGTAATCCGCCCAGCTTACGATCGCGCCACACGCGCGGTCGAGGGCCGGGCCCAACAATTCTTTCTGTTCCGCCGACCAGTGGCCCAGGACGTAATCTCGTCCGGGGATTCGGGCCGGCGCCGGGTCGATGCCGATGCGGAGTCTCGGGTACGCATTCGTTCCCAGGGCCCGCTCGATATCCTTCAACCCGTTGTGGCCGCCGCTCGATCCACTCGCCCGCAGGCGAAGCTTCCCGCAAGGCAGCGCCAGGTCGTCGAGAATGACCAGAAGGTCAGACGCGGCAATCTGGTAAAACGCCATCGCCTGCTTCACGCTTCGCCCGCTGACATTCATGAACGTCAGCGGCTTCAGCAGCAGCAGTTTCTCGTCGCCGCCTGAGGTTTGAAGCACGCCGTCAACGACGAGGCCTTCAAATCTCGACTTGGCGACCCGGTCAAAATCGCCCGGCCGAACCCAGCCGAGTTTTTCGGCGAGTCGGTCCAGCACGTCGAACCCGACATTGTGACGGGTGCCGGCGTATTCGCGTCCGGGATTGCCTAGGCCGACAACGAGTTTCATAGCCGATGATCAATCGTCGATCGTTGATCGAACAGACAACCTTGCGATCGACGATCAACCATCGACGATCGGCCGCATTACTTCGCCTCTTCGGCGGCTTCTTCATCTTCCTTGGCCTTGCCGATGACTTCCGGCTCGGCAGAGCCTTCTTCGCCGGCGGCTTCTTCGTGCTCGACGATTTCTTCGACCTTGGCGACGACTTGTTCTTCGTCGGTCAGGATCTTGATGCTGCCACCCAGCTTGATGTCGCTGACGTGCAGGCTCTGGTCTTTGTCCAGGGCGCTGACGTCGACGCTGACGACGTCGGGGATTTCGGTGACGACGCAGTCAATTTCCAGCTCGTTCAGGATCTGCTGCAGCACGCCGCCGGTCTTTTCGCCGACCGGTTCGCCGACGAGTTCGATGCTGACCGTGACGGTGACGCGCTCGTTCAGGTCAACGCGGGCGAAATCGACATGCACCAGTTCCTGCCCGAAGGTGTCGTACTGCACGTCTTTGACGAGCACCGATTCGGTCTTGCCGGCCAGGTCGAGGTTAAACACGTGCGCGCCATGCGCGATGTGCCGGGCCAGTTCCTTTTTCGACAGTTGCACGTTCACCACTTCCTGGTGGTGCCCGTACACGACGGCCGGCACGTAGCCGGTGTTGCGGAGCCGGCGGTTGGCACGGGTGCCGAGCGCTTCACGCTTTTCTGCTTTCACTTCGATGGGGGCGGACATGTGACGTTCTCCTTGATTCGTTGTTTGGTTCGCGGCCGGCTTCGCGTTCGATCGCGAATCGCGCCGGCGACACGCTTACTTTCCGTTTTCTTCCCGGAACAGGGCCGAAACCGATTCGTCCCTGTGAATTCTGGCGATTGCCTCGGCGAACAGTTCGGCGACGCTCAGCACCACCAGCCGATCCTTGATCGCGTCGGCGCGGGTGCCGATCGGGATCGTGTCGGTGACGGCGATCTTCGTGAACGGCGCCGCGGCCAGCCGTTCCATCGCCGGCGGGGCGAACACCGCGTGCGTGGCGGCGATGTAAATATCCTTCACGCCTTGGTCTTTCAGGATCTTGCACGCCTCCGTCACCGTGCCGGCCGTCGTGATCATGTCGTCGACGATGAACACGTTCTTGCCCGACACGTCGCCGATGATGTGCTTCACATCGACCTGGCTGCCGCTCTTGCGGCGCTTGTCGATGATGCAGATCTCGCCGCCCATGATGTTCGCGTACGCCTGCGCCCGCTTCACATTGCCCACGTCCGGCGACACGAACACGCGGTTCGCCAGCTTCAGGCTCTTGAACCATTTGCACAACACCGGGCTGGCGTTGAGATGGTCGACGGGGATGTCAAAGAACCCCTGCACCTGGGCCGCATGCAGGTCGACCGATACGACCCGATCCGCGCCCGCCCGCTCCAGCAGGTTCGCCACCAGCTTGGAGGTGATGGGGGTGCGTCCTTCGTCCTTGCGGTCTTGCCGGGCGTACCCGAAATACGGGATCACGGCCGTCACGCGGCGGGCGCTGGCGCGCTGCAGGCAATCGATCCAGATGAACAGCTCCATCAGGTGAGCGTTCACCGGATGACACGTCGGCTGAAACACGTAGCAGTCGCGGCCGCGGACGTCTTCTTCGACCTTGACCAGCAACTCGCCGTCCGGAAACAGCTCCGTCCGCCCGCGACCCATCGGGATCCCCAGGTGATCGCACACTTTCTGAGCCAGGTCCGGATTCGCCCGGCCCGTGAAAAGCTTGATCTTGGATGCGTCGAGCGGTTTGATCATAAAAAACTCGTTGATTCGCTCATCTGTTGATCCGTTGATCTTTGGCGTTTCAGCCCCGCTGACGCCGCATGAGACCCACGGATCAACTTTTCAACAGATCAACCCATCAACTCATAAGAAAAAGCTACCCGGCATGGATTCGAACCATGACAAAAAGTACCAAAAACTTTTGTGCTACCGTTACACCACCGGGTAGTGGTTTCGGAAAGGGCCGCTGGCGAAGTCGATCGGCGAACCAATCGCTCTGCCGGGCTTATTGATCAGGCATGCTCCAGAAGGTCGGTCGCGGCAACCGTTGTCGGCCCGGGCACGGATCGCTTGAAACCGCGATTGCGATCCGTTTCATCTACCTACGCGGGCCACGCACCCACGCCTCTCGACGAACGCCCCGTCGGGCAAATCGGGCGAGCATCGTAACCGGGGCGATCCGAAGGGTCAACTCATTCCGCGCCGGCCCCTTTAGTCGGCGGGCTTTGCGCGGATCACCCGGTAGCAGGTGCCGGTGTCGAGCGCCTGCGCGTCGCCCCAGCCGGTCGAGGCGAGCAGATCCTTCACTTCCGGCACCGTAAAGACCCGTGACCCGGGGCGGATCAGCAGCATATTCAACTGGAACAACGCCTCAAACGCCGGCGACGCCCGGTCGGCATCCAGCATCAGGTCGACCACGAACAATTGCCCACCCGGCCCGAGTGCCTGCCGGAAGCGGCCGAACAGCGATCGGGCGGCGTCGGTGGATTCCTGGTGAAGGGCGCCGGCGTACAGGATCGCATCGAATCCGCCGGGCAGGGCACCCTCGTGATAGTCGGCCGGGTGAAAATCGAGCCGATCCGCTACCGTCGACCCGGCGCACAGATCGCGGGCGACCGTGATCACGGAGGGCAGGTCCAGCAGCGTGACCCGCAAGCCCGGATGCCGCTCCGCCAGCAGTCGGCTCAATGTCCCCGGGCCCGAGCCGACATCCAGCAGCGTTTTTGCGTCTGAAAGGTCGATCCGCTTGGCGATCGCGGGTGAAAAAGCGCGAGCCTTGGCATCCATGCCGCGGACGAAGCGGCGCGTCGCCTCCGGATGCGGCACCGCCGACGCATGCCCGGCCGGCGGCTCGCCGCCCCGCACGATCTCGGCCAAGCTCGTCCATCGCCGGTACAGATCGGCGTTGTACGCCAGCGCATCCAGCAGCGACGTCGGCGATTCCCGGCTCAGCCACGGCCGCAGCGCCGGCGTGATCGCGTAGGTGCGTCCCCGGCGGGCGAGCACGTCGGAAGCGACCAGCCCATCCAGCAGCGCCACCAGCCGGTCCGCCTGCGTGCTTGTGCGGTCGGCGATCTGCTCGACATCCAGCGCCGCCTCCCCCAGGGCGTCGAACAGGTTCAGCTCGATCGCCGCGATCAACGCGCCGGCCGACCAGTACCCCGTGGCGAATTGCGAAAGCCGGTCGGCGGTCCAAGTCATGCCCGCATGGTACTGCAAAAATTTTGCGGCCGTGAGTTGGATACAATCCTTGCACACTCACCCGAGGACATTTCCTGATGAGCACCCGAACCGAACGCGATTCCATGGGCCCGATGCAAGTGCCCGCCGAAGCACTCTACGGCGCGAGCACCGCCCGGGCGGTGGCGAATTTTCCGATTGCCCACCGTCCGGTGTCGGCTGCGGTGATTCACGCGTTCGGGCACCTGAAGGCGGCTTGCGCGCTCGCCAATCGCGATCTGGGCAAGCTCGAAGCGCCGATCGCCGATGCCATCGTCGCCGCCGCTGACGAAATCGCCGCCGGTCGGCACGATGGGCAATTTCCCGTCGACGTTTACCAGACCGGCTCGGGCACCAGCACCAACATGAACGCCAACGAAGTCATCGCCCACCTGGCCAGCGCTCGGCTGGGAGCGAAGGTGCACCCCAACGACCATGTGAACATGGGCCAAAGCAGCAACGACACCTTTCCGACGGCCATGAACGTGGCGGCGGCGGTGCAGATCGAAGAGCGGCTGGCGCCCGCGGTGCATCGGCTCGCCTCTACGATGCGCGACCGCGCCGAAGCGTGGGATGCGATCATCAAAGTCGGCCGAACGCATGTCATGGATGCCACCCCCGTGCGGATGGGGCAGGTTTTTTCGGGCTATGTCGCCCAGCTCGATCGCGCCTACGCCGCCCTCATCGACGCGGCCGGTGAGATCAAGGCCAATCTCGCGATCGGCGGCACGGCGGTGGGGACGGGCATCAACACCCACCCCGAATTCGCCCCCCGCGTCGCGGCCATCCTCGCGCAGCGCCTTGGCGAGTCCTTTGGCAACCCTTTTTCGGAAGCCACGAATCACTTCCAGGCCCAAGCCAGCCGCGATGACATCGTCCAGGCCCACGGCGCGATCAAGACGCTGGCGGTGAGCCTGACCAAGATCGCCAGCGACATCCGCCTGCTCGGCTCGGGCCCCCGGTGCGGCATCGGCGAGCTGGTCCTGCCGGCGATTCAGCCCGGCTCGTCGATTATGCCGGGTAAAGAAAACCCCGTGATCTGCGAAAGCGTGATGCAAGTCGCCTGCCGGGTCGTCGGGAATGATGCGGCCATCACCATGGCGGGCGTGGGGGGCGTTGGGTCGCTGTTTGAGTTGAATGTTGCGATGCCGGTAATGATCGACGCCTTTCTGGAGTCTGTGTCGCTGTTGAGCAATGTCTGCCAGGTATTCGTCGACAAGCTCCTGGCTGGCCTGCAGGTGAACGAGGTCCGCTGCCGTGAACTGCTGGAGCAAAGCCTGATGAACGTCACCGCGATCGCCCCGCGCATCGGCTACGACCGCGCGGCGGAGGTCGCCAAAACTGCAATGAAAGAAAATAAAACCATTCGCCAAGTGGTGCGACAAATGAACCTCCTCGACGATGCCACGCTCGACCGTCTGCTGGACTACGATGCCATGACCCGTCCGAGCGAAGCCTGACCGAAGTGACAGCTTCCTATCGGGCTTTTGCGGAAACGAATTCTGCCCCTTAAGGTACATCGATGCGCCTTCCTGTTTTGCTCGCTGCTGCTCTCCTGGCCGTGCCCGCGTCGTCGTGGGCGGCTTCCAATGCGTCACCCGCCGATTCCAAGCCCGATGACCGGTACATCGCCGGTTACGCCGCCGCCGTCCTGGAGCACGAATTTTCGCTCCGTTCTGAAGGGCTTGTCGTCGCCGACGGACACGTGCGCTATCCGGAGGCAAACCTCGGCTCATCCGAGCGCGGCGAATTGGTCAAGGCGCTGGGCGCCATCTCGGGCGTCAAAGATGTCACGCTCTACGCGCCGCCCGCCGCCCCCGCGAACCCGCTGGAGTCGATCGCTTCGGGCTTTACCCCCAAGCCCAGCACGCAGCCCGTTTCGGTCGCCGCCAGTCCGGATGCTGAACCCATCGCCGTCGCGCCGGCGTCGGATGCGCCGCTGACCAGCTTCCTGGGCATCGGCCGAACGTTCGACCCGCTCATGGCCGATCCGCGATGGCCGCATTTTTTCGCCGAATACGACAAATACCAGAAGAGCGGCACGATCAACCTGAACGACACCGTCGCCGTCGGCTTCGGCGAAACGATCATGCTGATCCGCCAGGATTATCCCTCCGGCTTTCGCTGGGAGGCCGGCGTGCAAGCCGGGCTGTTCGGGCTGTTCGACATGAACTCCGACTCAGCCGACCTCATCGACGCCGATTACAACGTCGGCGGTTATGCCGCCGCCCGCTGGGACAAATTCTCCATCCTCGGCCGCTTCTATCACCAAAGCTCGCACCTCGGCGATGAATACCTGCTCCGGGCCAATCACGTCGAGCGGCTGAATTACAGCTTCGAAGAAGCGCGCCTGCTCCTGTCGTACGACCTGCCCGCCGGCTTCCGCACGTATGGCGGCTTCGGCTTCGCCCTGGATCAGGATCCGAACAGCCAGCTTCACCCCTGGTCAATCCAGTACGGCCTCGAATGGCGCGACCCTGAAACCCTCCCCGGCCTGTCGTTCATGCGGCCGATCGCGGCGGCGGATTTTCAACAACGCGCCACCAACGACTGGCGCTTCACCTACTCCCTCCGCGCGGGCATCGAATTGGAAGACCCGTCCCGCTTCAGCGAACGCCTGCAACTCATGGCCGAGTACTACGACGGCGATTCCACCAACGGCCAATTCTTCAAGGATCGCAACCAGTATTTCGGCATCGGTCTGCACTTTTTCTTCTGAGTCGCAACCCACAGGCCCGACCGTCGCCCGGGCGAACGTAAGTCGCCGAAAATGCACCGTTTTCGTTCCTGCCATTTTGTTTTGCGACTTATGACGTAACTGTCGGCCGGGCCACGGCTTCGGC
>JBQCCH010000045.1:0-5636 GCA_051962375.1 Tepidisphaeraceae bacterium | reverse complement strand
GATTTCGCCCACCTCGCCCCCCGCTTCATCGGCTTCCGCCTCGGCGGGTTGATCACCGGACTGATCGGCATCCTCATCATGCCCTGGAAACTCTTGGCCGATTCCAACGGGTACATCTTCACCTGGCTCGTCGGCGTCTCGGCGCTGCTCGGCGCGGTGGGCGGCGTGATGATCTGCGACTACTGGTTCCTTCGCCGCACGCGCCTTTCCATCCCCGACCTCTTCCGCACCACCGGCCGCTACCGCTACGACCGCGGCATCAACTTCGCCGCCCTGCTCGCGATCGCGATCGCCGTCCTCGTCTGCGTGCCCGGCTTCTGCGACACCATCACCGCCGGCCATGTGCTGGCGAAGGACAATCGGGTTGCCTTCGTCCTGAAGCAGCTCTACGACTACAGCGTCTTCGTCACGTTCGGCATCTCATTCGTGCTCTACGCCCTCTTCATGATCGGACAGCCGAACCTGCGCCTAGCGGTCGAAGCCCCGCCCACCGCTCGCGTGCCCGAGGCCGAGCTCGACGCCATCCTGGCGGACGCTCCGCTGGCCGATGCGTAATCCTGCTCAAACGTGACACGGCCCCGCTCGCTCGCTAGCGTTAAGGCATGTCTTCCATCGCCGCCATCGACTACGCGCCCGATTCGCCGCGCCGAATGCTCAGCAAAGTGCCGCAGGTCACCTTCCTGTTCTGGATCATCAAGATCCTGGCAACCACCTTCGGCGAAACCGGCGGCGACGCCCTTTCCATGCAGTTCGGCCTGGGGTACGCCCTCAGCTCGCTCGTCTTCTTCGTCTTCCTCGCCGTCGCCGTCGCGGGGCAAGTCACCGCCCGCAAGTATCACCCGTTTCTCTACTGGGCCGTCGTCATCGCCACCACGACGATGGGAACCACCACATCCGACTACCTCGATCGCACGGCCGGGCTCGGCTACCCGCTGGCTTCCTTGTTGCTCTTTTCGATCCTCATCGGCGTGATCATCACCTGGCGACTCACGCTCGGGCGCGTGGAATTCCAGCACATCGTCAGCCCGTCGCATGAGTACTTCTATTGGCTCACCATCCTGATCTCCAACACCCTGGGCACGGCCCTTGGCGATTACACCGCCGACGACCTGGGCTTTGGCTTTCAGCACGGCTCGATCTTCTTCTTCGGGTTGATCCTCGTAGTGCTCCTGCTCTACGCCACCACGCGCATCAACCGAAGCTACCTCTTCTGGGCGGCCTACATCCTGACGCGACCGCTCGGCGCAACGCTGGGCGACAGCCTCACCAAGCCGCACGAAGACGGCGGCCTGAACCTCAGCCGCATTGATTGCACGCTGCTGATCGGCGCGCTCATGGTCGTGGGCATCGTCCTGATGACTTACGTCTGGCCTCACCGCCCCGAGGTCGAAGCCATCCCCGATCGGCCGGATTGATTCGGCGAGCGGCTGCGCAATTCATGGGTGGCAAAAATCCCGTCCTCACGCTATCTTACGGGGTCGCGCCAACCGCACGCGCAGTTGCACTGAGGTCGCAGAATTCATCATGCCCACGCTTGAAACAGTCGTCGACGGAATCAAACTCCCCAACCCGTTCATCATCGGCTCCGGGCCGCCCGGAACGAACGCCAACGTCGTCGGCAAAGCGCTCGATGAAGGTTGGGGCGGCGTCATCATCAAGACGATCAGCCTGGATTCTTCCAAGGTCGTCAATGTCGCCCCGCGCTACGCCCGCCTGCGAACGGCCAGCAAAGAAGTCGTCGGCTGGCAAAACATCGAACTCATTTCGGATCGGCCCTTCAGCGTGTGGATGGACGAACTGAAACTGCTCAAAGACAAATATCCGGACGGCGTCGTGATCGCCTCGATCATGGAGGAATATCACAAGGATCGCTGGATTGAGATCGTGGAAAAAGTGCAGGAAACCGGCGTCGCCGGTTTTGAGCTGAATTTCAGCTGCCCGCACGGCCTGCCCGAACGCAAGATGGGCGCGGCCATGGGACAAGACAATTCCGTCATGCACGAAGTCTGCGAATGGGTGATGTCGGCGGCGAAGATTCCCGTCTGGGCGAAACTCACGCCCAACGTCACCAGCATCGCCGCCGGCGCGGAAGCCGCCTTGAGCGCCGGCTGCCAGGGCGTGGCCGCGATCAACACGATCCTGAGCGTCATGGGCGTCGACCTGGAAACGCTCCGCCCCGAGCCCACCGTCGAAGGTTACACCGTGCCCGGCGGCTATTCCTGCATGGCCGTGCGCCCCATCGCGCTGCGGATGGTGAAGGAATGCGCCGAGGTCATCCGCGACAAGTTCCCCGGCCGCAGCCTCAGCGCGATCGGCGGCATCGAGACCGGCAAAGACGCGGCCCAATTCATCCTCCTCGGTGGCGACACCGTGCAGGTCTGCACCGGCGTCATGAAGTTCGGCTACGACATGGTCAGGGCCATGAAGGACGAGTTGCTCAGCTTCATGGCGAGCAAAAACTTCGAGACGATCGCCGACTTCAAAGGCCACAGCCTGCAGTACTTCACCACCCATGCCGACCTGGTGAAACGCCAGGCCGAAGCAAAAGCCAAAGCCGCCGCCGCCAAAGCCGCCAAGGCGATCACCAAGGACGGCGAATGGAAAGGGGACGAATTCGTCAAGCAGTCCGATGCGCTCGCCCGCGGGTGACCCTGCGCCAGATGGTGCTCCCATTCCCGGAAAAATCGGTCCGTCTGATTGGCCCACACCGCCCCCGCTTCGGCTTGGCATGGAGAGGCATCAGACAAGCATTAATAAAATGAGCCGCTTTTCACCGAAAATGCGGCAGAATTTGGCTCCGCCGATCGAATGCTTGGGGCGTGACACGTCTTCGGCGATGGTTTCGATGGCATCATTCGGCACGGCTCGGCCTTGGGGGTCGCGCGGCGCCGATCGATCGGCTTGAGCCACGCGCCCTGCTGTCGGCCGGCGTCAATGTGGTGGTAAATTTTCAGCCCGCTGATGCCCAAACGCCAACAGGTTACGTCGTCGATGCAGGGCAGCCCTTCGCATCACGTGGGCGCGGCTTGCGGTATGGCTGGGATGTCGACATGAGCAGCGCCGCCGTCGACCGCAAATCGTCGACGGGCGTCGATCCGCAATTTGACAGCTTCATCGCCACCCAGGCCGGCAATGGAACCCACCAGTGGCAGATCGCGCTCCCGAACGGTCAATACACGGTCAAAATCGCAATGGGTGAACCGGCCGCTGCAGGAAGCTATCAACGCATTAATGTCGAAGGGAAGCTCTTCCTCCGCGGCAAACCCACCTCCAAGCGGCCGTGGGTCGCGGCCACACGAACGGTGACCGTTTCCGACGGCCGGCTGACCGTCAGCAACGCGGCCGACGCACGCGGCAATGCACTGGATTTCCTTGCCATCCGCTCCCTCAGCGCCAGCGCCACTGCCCTGGCCCAGCAGCAGCCGATCGCCAGCAAAACCGTTCAGGCGCACGGCGGATCGATCTTGTACCACAACGGCGTCTACTACTGGTACGGCGAAGACAAAGCCGGCAAAACCAGGATCGTCAACG
Source organism: Tepidisphaeraceae bacterium (assembly GCA_051962375.1). Lineage (GTDB taxonomy): Bacteria > Planctomycetota > Phycisphaerae > Tepidisphaerales > Tepidisphaeraceae > RYN-431. The sequence goes on along the minus strand of JBQCCH010000045.1, from coordinate 2,105 downwards.
GCCAGCCGCACGTCGATGTCTTGGGAATCTCGGTCTACACCTCAACCAATCTTCGCCAATGGACCAGCCACGGCCTGGCGCTCGCGGGCACGTCCACCGGCGATCTCGCGCCGCAAAATGTGCTGGAGCGGCCCAAAGTCATCTACAACGCCGCGACGAAGCAATACGTCATGTGGATGCACATCGACGACGCGTCCTACAGCAAGGCCCGCGTGGGCGTCGCCGTCTCCTCATCGCCGCTGGGGCCCTTCGTCTACCGCGGCAGCTTTCGGCCGCTGGGGCTCGACAGCCGCGATATGACCGTCTTCCAGGATGATGACGGCTCGGCGTATCTGGTGTTTGCCACGAACCATAATCATTCGATGCGAATCGCCCGAATGACGCCCGATTACCTGGGTCTTACCGGCGAGTCATCGGTGCCTTTCAGCACCCGCAACCGCGAAGCCCCCGCCCTCTTCAAGCGCAACGGCGTCTATTACCTGCTGACCAGCGGCACGACTTGGTTCGCGCCCAACGCCCCCATGTATGCCATCGCCACGTCGGTGATGGGCCCGTACAAGCCCATGGGCAATCCCATCACCGGCCAAGGCGCGGCGACCACCTACGATGCCCAGGGCGCGTTCGCCCTTCAAATCCCCGGCACCAAAGACTTCACGCTGCTGGCCGATCGCTGGAACACCGCCAGCCTCGGCGAAAGCACGTATGTGTGGCTCCCCCTACAGTTCAGCGGCTCCAAACTCACGCTGAATCCCCCCGCCGGCATCACCACCAAGGTCGTTTCGTAAACACCTGCCACCCATCCCGCGCCCACCGCTTGACTGCCGGCCGGATCGCACTACACTAACGGACCGATTTTTGGGAAACCCGAAATCGACACCGAATCATCGGACAACCGATGTTCCGGGGCTATAGTGAAATGGGATCACGCGACCATGGCATGGTTGAATTTGGGGTTCAAATCCCCATAGCTCCATTCGACTCGCTGCGCTCGCTCATGGCGGGCCAGACAGCCCGATGAGTGAGGGCAGCGGCGGAAGAACGAGATTTCCGCTTACGAAGCAGCGAGTCGAATGCCCTGAGTAAGCGAAGCGCATCGAAGGGCTTCTCATGTCTGCATCTGCGAACGCAGATTCCTTCTTTGTTTACATCGTTCGTTGTGCCGACGACAGCCTCTATGTCGGCCACACTTCCGACGTCAATGAGCGCGTGAAAGTTCACAACGAAGGTCGTGGCGCTTTGTGGACGGCTTGCCGACGTCCAGTGATTCTGGTGTACCACGAACCACAGGCCTCGGCGGAAAATGCAGTCGCTCGGGAGCGGCAACTCAAACGTTGGACACACGCTAAGAAACTTGCCTTGGTCAACGAAGATCTAGCAAAGCTGAAAGCTTTGGCAAAGCGACGAATTCCCTGATCGCAGCGATGAAAAGTTCCAGTAGCGTCCCGCTGGCTCCATTCGATTAAGTACGGCCTCCTCAGGGCAGGCTGTCACATCTGCCGGGGTGCCCTTCTTTCTTGAACATTGATGTCTGCCCTATCGGTGCTCAAATGGCCGGCGCGTCGCGATTGCGCTCGCGCTGACTTTGGTCTCGCGGATCGTGCATGATCATGCGTGGTTCAGCGACGAACAATTTCGCTATTGCCAAGCGATCGGCGCGTGGATTTGCCCAAACAAGCTTCCTGTTTTGACACCTGACACGGGCTGAAACGGGAAAAGCCGTGCGGGGCGCTTGAAAGTGTTGGAGGGGCACCCATATTTTGGCATAAATCCAAGGCTGTTGGGCTGGGTGGAATGGAAGGCTTTTGCCGCCACTGTTTTTGGAAGGAACATTTCGCATGAATCGAAATCGCTTCGGCTCTGCGGTAGTGGCTGTGATTGCTCTGGCGAGTGTGTTCGTACAGGCTTCATCGGCCTCTACGGGGTTCCCGGTTGTCTACAGCAACCTGAGCGCGTCGGCCCCCTTCTACGACACCACTGATGGTGGGTTTGCCGTCTATGGCGATGATTTCGGCAGCGGCAGCAACAATGTCGCGGCGGTGAGCTTTACGCCTTCGATCACAACGCATTTTTGGGTCGCCGACTTGGCCCTCGGCGCACTGAACCGC
>JBQCCH010000044.1:0-3637 GCA_051962375.1 Tepidisphaeraceae bacterium | reverse complement strand
ACTGAGGCATTCATCCACGCGGTCCAGACGGGCGATCGATCGCGAATCCTGGCGGACTATGAGACGTCGCTGCTCACCCACCGCGTGACGATGGCCGTCGAGCGGTCGATCGCCTCGGGGGCGGTGGAAAGCATTTGAGTCACAGGATGGCCGCCAGTGGAGCGCGGCCAACCGCGGCGGTAAAAAAAAGCGTCGGAGCGATGGATGCATCCATCGTGCAAATCACCCATCGCTCCGACGCTCCTGCTAAAACCAAGTCAGTAGCGGGACAGCCGCTCAACTGCCGCGGCGTTTGCGAGTGGCGGCAGCTTTCTTCGCCGATTTTTTGCGGGCGGCCTTCGGGCGAGCGGCGGAAGCGGCGCCGCCTTTCTTGCCCCCTTTCTTCGACGACTTCTTGCTTACCTTCTTCCCGCGCCCGGACCCGCTCTTCTTCCCGCCGCCGGTTTCCTTGTTCACGGTCGCCCAGGCGCGGCGCTCGGCCTCTTTCTTCGGTGTGCCGCGCTTCTCGTACCCCTCCTCAATGTGCTCGGCCTGGCGTTTTTGCTTTGACGTGTAACTCGACTTATCTCCTCGTGGCATCAATCACTCCGGTTGGAACCGTTTTGATCATAGGCCCTGAATTTTCAGTCGTTTCAATCGTCGTCATCAACTTTTTTCATTTTCCCGTCCGTGACGGCATGCGGTGTGGGCGGCATTTCTGCGGTGGGACCGCGCACGGTTTTCCAGATGATCGCATTCAGTTCGTCGGCCGGCGCCTGATCGGCGCGGGTGAAATCCATCCGCTGTGACGCGACCGCCAGATCATTCGTCGACTGCAGCCGCGCGCCGTCATCCTTCTTGTCGGGCTGCTCGGGGCTCACGGGGGCGGCCTTGTTCGTCAGCGGGTTCCGCTGGCGCATGAGCTTGGCCGTCGGCAGAATGGCGGTGTACGGGTCGGCATTGGTCGGATGTTCATCCCAGCCGTGAATCACGTCGGCCGCCGCATCGTACTGACACATGGCCGGCAAATTCAGCAGGCATTCCATCGTCCGGATCGCGCTGACGGTGTTTTGAAACGAATGATCGACCGACCCTTTCCTGATGTACGGACTGATCACATAACACACCGACCGATGCGCATCGACATGATCCGGCCCGTTCTGCGCGTCGTCTTCCAGGATGACGATGGCGGTCGATTTCCAGATCGGGCTATGGCTGACGGCTTCAACCAATTGGCCCACCGCGTAATCGTTGTCGGCCACCATGCAGCGGGGCGTGGGCTCGCCGGGGTTGGCGCCCTTGGTGTGATCGGTGCCCAGGCGAACGGTCATAAACGCCGGCACCGCCGCGCCGGTGGGATCTTTGGCGAGCATGAGATCAAACTCCCGCTTGAATTCGCTCACGCGGCTCGGCAGGGCATGAGCGCCATACGCGCGACGATCCCAATAGAACGCGTCGTCGCCGGTCGAAGTCGCAAAATGACTGGGCGCATCACTGTCCGGAAAATCCAGATCGAACCGGCGGTAGTCGATGTCGGTCGCGCCGCCCAGATCGCGCCCGCCCGGCTGCAGCCCGGTGGCGGCAGGGTAGTTGTCGGGGATGATTCGTGTCGACCCTTTTTTGGCGTCGGTGCTCATGAAGAAGCCGTAGTTGCGGAACGACAAGCCGTGTTTTTGCACAAGATCCCACAGGTGCCCGCCCGGCGATTCGGCGACGTCGGGCACCGCGTGCGCGCCCTTGGCAAATCGCGGATCATCCGACAACGGCTTGCCGTCCGGGCCTTTCGCGGGGAAGCCGCCGCTGGGGAAGCCGTTGACGGTTCCCTCATAGTCGAACGTGCGGCCGCGGTTGCTGTACTGATACGGCACGTTGCGGATCGTGTACTCGTTGGCCTGCGCCTTCGTGCTCCAGGTCCAGCCGTCGCCGGAGACTTCGCCGGAGTCGTAGAAATTGTCGAGCAAAACAAAACGCTCGGCCAAAGCATGCAGATTGGGCGTGATCGATCGGCCGAACAGATTGCGCGATGGATCGCCGTTGCCCTGAGGCAGGTCGCCCAACACCTGGTCGTACGTGCGATTTTCCTTCACGACGTAAATCACGTGCTGAATCTTGCCGGCCGCCCGGCTGATGGCCTGCAGGGGGTTGCGATCGCTCAAAAACGTGGGGGTGAGCCGAGCATTCGCCAGCACCTGCTCGGTGGCCGCGTTCAAGTCGCGCGAACGCGGGATCGGCACTTGCCAAAGCGTTCCCTCGAAAAGATTGAGGGGCGACGCCACATTTTTGCCCTTGCTGAAATCGTGCGGCACACGTGACGCATCCCCCTTGGCGTTGGTGATCAGCAAACGCCCGTGGGCCACGGCAACCGACGTGGGATACCAACCCGTGGGCAGATACCCTTCGACTTCCGGCCCGTCATCCTCGGCCAAATCGACGACGGCGACCGCATTCATGTCGCCGAGCGTGACGTACAGCATGTTGCCGCTGGCCGACACCGCCAGCCCCGTCGGCGTCGCACCGGCCAGGTCCTTGGCGATCTGCGGCCGCAACAGCACGGTGCCGGTGATCTTTTCACTCGCCAGATCGATGATCGAGACCGTGTCGCTGTGCGCGTTGGCGACATACAGCGTCGATTGCGACGCATTCATCTGCAGGGCGACGGGGTGCGACCCGGTCGCCAGCGTGGCGCGGCAGGTGATGTGGCCAGGGTCGCTCGTATCGAGCACGTACACGGCCGCATCGCGCTGGCTGGCGACGTACGCACGCGTGCCTTCACGATTGACCGCGACGGCCAGCGGAAACACGGACAGCCCGTAATCGCTTTCGAACACATATCGCCCGAGTTCCTGGCCCGTGGCGGCGTCGTGAATCGAAAGCGACGCCGGCGTGCCAAAGGCCGGGGCGGTGTGGGTCGGATCGTTTTGCGTCACATACAAATGGTCGTGCTGATCGATCGCAATGCCGGCCGGGAAATCGGATGCGCCGGTGTGAATGGTTTTCTGCAACGCGAGGCGACCGTCGGCATCGAGCGAGAGCACGGCGATGCTGCCGGCGGCGCCCTGGGCGGCGTAGAGCTTGCCGTCCGTGCCGAACGCCAGGCCGTAATACAGGCCGGTCGCGTCGGATTTGCCCTTCTTTTCGAAGTCGATGCGGCTCGTCTGCACGCCGTCGCTCAGCCGCACGCAGCAGATGGCCTCCCGATACCCCGCTCCCGTGGTCAACGCGTAGTTTCCATCGAGCGAAACGATGACGTTCATCGGCATGCTGCCGATGCCATGACTCTGGATCGATTGCGTCGCCGGAATTTGTCGCCCGGTTGGCAATGCGGGCTGGCTCTGCGCCAGCGCGGGAACGCAGACCGAAGCCGTCAAAAACGCCGACGCCAGGCCGGCCCGGTGAATGGGAAAACGCATCTTCACACGGCAAAGTCTATGTCGGCCGCGCGAAGTTTCGATTAGCGCGGCCGTTCGCTCGCGGGCGCCTGCGTCGCGGGCGGCGAAATCGTCACCTCCAGCGTTTGGTTCGGGTGGTCGGCCGACGGATGCGCGTAGAGGTCGATCTGCAGCGTGACCGGGTGCTGGAGCGGGAGCGAAGGATTAAGTCGAACGCCGAGCGCCCGCCGATCGCCCGGCTGGAGTCTTAGTTCGCGGACAAACGAAAG
>JBQCCH010000043.1:0-17297 GCA_051962375.1 Tepidisphaeraceae bacterium | reverse complement strand
TGTGCGAGTGCAAAACGAAATCTCTCACCCTTCCGAGCACCGCAAAGATACCTAAACCGCGATGGTGTGTCAAGTTGGCACTCGAACGGAGACCTAACGCCCGCCCCCGGCTGCGGGTTTCCCCCACTTCGGCGCGTTGATGCGCCCGGGCCTCGCACTCCGGCCGACCGAACGGCTACACTCTGGCACGATGCATCGGCTGACGCGCGAAATCCGATTCAGCCTCGAAGCCCAAAGCTCCCGTGGCGCCAACACTTACGCCGGCCTGCCCGGCGTCGCGGGGTTCGGCCCCTTCGTCGCCCTGCGCGTCACGCTGACGGGCCCGCTCGATCCGGTGAGCGGTTACTTGCGGAATATTGTCGATATCGACCAGCACGTCCGCGCCACGGCCGTCCCCTTGCTCGTGCGGGCGCACCACGACCGCCAGCCCCCAGCGGCGGCCCTGCAGCACGCCCGCGCCGCCCTCGCCCATGCCTGGCCGGGGTGCGAGCTGGCCGGCCTGACCCTTGCCCTGAGCCCGTACCAGACCTTGTCGATCCAATCCGAGGAGCCGGCCATGATCCGCTTCAGCCAGTTGTTCGAATTCTCCGCCGCCCATCGCCTGCACAATCCGGCCCTGTCGGATGAAGAGAACGTCCGCACCTTCGGCAAATGCAACAACCCCCTCGGTCACGGCCACAACTACCAGGTGCAGGTCACGCTCGCCGGCACGCCCGACGCCAGCGGGCAACTCGTGCCGCTGCCGGAGTTTGAATCGCTCGTCGCCCGGCACGCGATCGATCCGCTCGATCACAAGCACCTGAACCTGCAGGTGCCCGCGTTCGCCGAGACCAACCCCAGTGTCGAAAACATCGCCCGGGTGATCTTCGGGTGGCTTCGCACCCCGTTCGATCGTCCCCATTGCCGGCTGGCGGCCGTCACGGTCTGGGAGACGCCCAAGACCTTCTGCGAATACACCGAAGATCCCCCGGCCGGCCGGGCTGCGTCCGCATCCGCGTAACCGTCGTCCCTGAAATCCCCCGGCCACCTGTTTCATTCCCCGGCACGCTATGCATTTTCTCCTGCTCACGATCGGTTCTCACGGCGACGTCCATCCGTTCGTCGGCATCGGCCGGGCGCTGCGAGCGCGCGGGCATGAGGTGCAGTTGGCCACCAATGAGGCTTTTCGCCCGCTGGTCGAGCGCGCGGGCCTGACCTTTATCGAACTCGGGGACAAAGCCCTGTTCGAATCCGTGCAGCAGGACCCCAACGTCTGGCACGCCCGCCGCGGCCCGGCGCTGATCATGCAGCACCTCAGTCAGACGATCCGCAGCGTCTATGACGTCACCGTCGCCCACGCCACCGCCGACACGGTGATCGTCGGCTCAACGCTCTGCCTCGGCTCGCGCATCGCGGCCGAGCAGTTCGGGTGGCGCATGGTCAGCGTGCATTTGTCGCCCCTGTGCATTCGCTCGGCCGCCACCATGCCCGTGCTCCCCGGCAACTTCAATGCCGGGCTCGTGCCGGGGTTTTTGCGCCAGCGATTCTGGGAAGGGGCCGACCGCTGGTACATCGATCCGCTCATTTGCCCGGCCGTCAACGCGTTGCGGCAGGAAGTGGGGCTCGCCCCGGTGACCCGCGTGCAGCAGGGGTGGTGGCACTCCCCGGATCGGACGATCGGGTTGTGGCCCGACTGGTTTTTCGCGCATCAGCCCGATTATCCTGAGCAAGTGCGGCTCGCGGGCTTCCCGCTGTATGACGAATCCGACCATGTCGAACTTCCGGCGGAACTCGATGCCTGGATCGGGCATGATGACCCGCCGATCGCGTTCACGCCGGGCAGCGCCATGCGGTTCGGCGAGGCGTTTTTCAAGGCGGCCACCGACGCCTGCGTGCGCCTGAAGATGCGCGGCCTGCTCCTGAGCCGCCATGCCCATCATCTCCCGCGCCATCTGCCCGAAAACGTCCGGCACGTGCCGTTCGCGCCCTTCGGCCGCCTGTTGCCGCGCTGCCGGGCGATCGCCCATCACGGCGGGATCGGCACCACCGCCCAGGCGCTGCGCGCCGGGATCCCGCAACTGGTGATGCCCATGAGCCACGACCAGTTCGACAACGGCGCCATCTGTCGGCGGCTGGGCGTGGGGGCGGTCCTGAGCCGCCGCAAATTCACCGGCCGCCGGGTCGCGGCCGCCTTTCGCGGGTTGTTTGACAACTACACCGTCCGCGCCGCCTGCGAACGCATCGCCGCCCGCGCCGCCCAGGATCGCCCGATGCAGACGGTCGTCTCCCTGCTGGAAAGCGTGCGGACCTCCCCCTGAACGCCCATCCCGGCGGCCCTGAACGCCGCCGGGCGAGGGGCTCGTCCCTTGACGTTCCCCCGCGTCTCTGTACAGTCTTACGCCTTCACAACGCGGGTGGCGATCGGTGCGCGCAGGCTGCTGCGTGCATTTTTCTTCTAACCCCCTGACCGTCCCTGGCGTTACGCGTGAGTTTTTCGAGGAAATTATGGCCCGTGACCTGACCAAGATTCGTAACATCGGCATCGCCGCCCACATCGACGCCGGCAAGACCACCACGTCCGAGCGCATCCTATTCTACACGGGTCGTGTCCACAAAATCGGTGAAGTGCACGAAGGCACCGCCGTCATGGACTTTGACGAAGAAGAACAGAAGCGCGGCATCACGATCAACTCCGCCGCCACCTACTGCTGCGGGCGCCGTCGCACATGGATCGATAAAGACAACGACGCTCCGGAATACGACATCAACCTGATCGACACCCCCGGGCACGTCGATTTCACCGCCGAAGTGGAACGCTCGCTCCGCGTGCTCGACGGCGCCGTCGCCGTCTTCGACGGCAAGGAAGGCGTCGAAGCCCAGTCCGAAACCGTCTGGCGCCAGGCCACCAAGTACAACGTCCCGCGTATCTGCTTTGTCAACAAGATGGACAAGGTCGGCGCGGATTACGAATACTGCTACAAGACCATCCTCGACCGACTGGGCGCCCCGGCGATCCCGGTCGTGATCCCCGTCGGCCAGGCCGACACCTTCCGCGGCGTCATCAGCCTGATTGACCAGGTCGCCTTCCTCCCGGAAAAATACGGCGACGACAAGGACCGCGGCCTCACCGTCAAGCGCGTCCCGATCAGCGAACTTCCGCAAGTCGACCAGGAACGCTACGAGCACTACCGCGCGATCATGCTCGAAAAAATCGCCGAGCTCGACGACGTCCTGATGGAAAAATACCTCACGGACCCGGAAAGCCTCCAAGCCGACGAAATGCGTGACGCGCTTCGCCGCGGCACCATCGAATTCAAGGCGCATCCGCTGTTCTGCGGGTCGGCGTACCAGTACGTCGGCGTGCAGCAGGTGCTGGACGGCGTCATCGACTATCTCCCCTCGCCGGCGGACAACCCCACCGTGAAGGGGACCGATCCGAAAGACAAAGACATCGAAATCGTCCGCCAGCGAACGCCCGATGAGCCGTTCTGCGGCCTGGCGTTCAAGATCGTTGACGACAAGTTCGGCACGCTGACCTACGTCCGCGTCTACTCGGGCCGCCTGGAAAAGGGCACCCGCGTCCTCAACGCCAACAAGAACAGCCGCGAAAACATCAGCCGCATGTTCCAGATGTCGGCCAACGACCGCGAGCCGCGCGACTTCGCCGAAGCCGGCGACATCGTGTCCGTCATCGGCGTCAACGAGGCCATGACCGGCGACACGCTCTGCGACCCGGACAACCCCATCATCCTCGAACGCCCGACCTTCCCCGAGCCCGTCATCAGCATGTCGATCGAGCCCAAGAGCTCCGGCGACAAAGACAAGCTCGGCAACGCCCTGACCAACCTGCGCCGCCAGGACCCGACCTTCTCGGCCAGCTACAACAAGGAAACCGGCGAAACCATCATCGCCGGCATGGGCGAATTGCACCTTGAAATCATCAAGATGCGCCTCACCCGCGACTACAAAGTCGACGTCGTCGTCGGCAAGCCCAAGGTCAGCTACCGCGAAACCATCGCCGGCTCGGCCAAGGACATCCGCGGCCTGCACAAGAAGCAGTCCGGTGGCCGTGGTCAGTTCGGTGACTGCTGGATCAGCATCGAGCCGTTCGACGGCACGGATCCGGCGACCGGCAAGCCGCTCGAGCCCGATGTGCTCAAGAAAATGCACTGGGAAGATTCGATCGCCTTCGAAAACAAGATCGTCGGCGGTTCGATCCCGAAGGAATACATCCCCTCGGTCGAGTACGGCGTTCGCGAAACGTGCAAGACGGGCATCATCGCCGGCTTCCCGCTGATCAACGTGAAGGTGACCCTCACCGACGGCAGCTACCACGACGTCGACTCAAGCCAGGTCGCCTTCGAACTCGCCGGCCGCCTCGCGATCATCGACGCCGTCAAGGCCGCCAAGCCCGAACTGCTCGAGCCGATCATGAAGCTGGTCGTGACCACGCCGAAAGATTTCGTCGGCAACGTCACCGGCGACATCAACCGCCGCCGCGGCCTCATCCTGGACAGCCAGGAACGCGGCAACACGGTCATCATCGAAGCCGAAGTGCCGCTTTCGGAAATGTTCGGGTACACCACCGAACTGCGCTCCATGTCCACCGGCCGCGCCGCCGGCGCCATGGAACCGCTGAAGTACGCCCAAGTGCCCGGCAACGTGAAGCAAACCATCCTTGCCGAATACGGGGCCAACGGGAAAAAGTAATTCCCGCCCCGAAATCCTGACGAACGATTGCCGAATGACGAACAAGCGGACCCTCCGCTGTTCGTCATTCGGCGTTTATGCAAGCCCGTTGCCCCGCAATACCTTGTTAACGCCGCCGCTTTGTCTTGCCGATACACAGAGTGTTGTAGGGGTGCAGGTGTGAGCCTTCGCCTCGCGATGGCTGTAACACCTGGATTGAAAGGGCGGGATGATGTTTAAGAAGCTGTTGCGCCAGTTGGCGTTCCGGAACAAGCGGTTCGGGTCGCTCTACCTGAAGTTCTGCAAGCCGCGGGGCGAAGAGTACGCAAATTACCTGAAGCGGTGGGGCATTCTGCACGCGATCGGAGAGCACTGCTGCGTCCTTCGGTCGACCGAGATCACCGATCCCTCTTACGTCAGCCTCGGCAACAATGTGATTCTGTCCAAATGCGTGCTGGTGGGCCATGACGGCTCGGTGGGCATGCTCGTGCGGGCCACCGGCAAAATGCTGGACTCGGTGGGCAAGATCGACATCAAGGACAATGTCTTTGTCGGCCACGGGGCGATCGTGCTGCCGGGCGTGTCGATCGGGCCGAATGCCATTGTGGCAGCGGGTGCGGTGGTGACCAAAGACGTCGGCCCGAACCAGATCGTGGGCGGCGTGCCGGCGAAGCGGATCGGGGCGGTGGACGACTTGGTGCAGCGCCTTGAAAGCGATGCCGCGCGTCTCCCCTGGGCGGATCTGCTGCGGCGTCGGGCGGGGGGGTATGACCCCGCACTGGAACCCAAGCTGCGCGCCGCACGCGTCGCCCATTTTTTCGCCCCCGATTCTGCGCCTGAGACCGACTAGCTTCATCGCCGCTCCCATCCGGTGCCGCCGAAGCGCGCGCCGCGGCTGGAAAATCCTGAAACGCTGTCTTGACGCAGGGCCTTCGGAAGTTATAGTACCCGACCCCCTGTAGTTTTCTGCAGTGGGCCGAATCACGGTGCGGGCTGCGGCCGGCGCCACTCGGAAACAACAAGGTCAGCAATCAGGAAAAGAAGCCATGACAGGCGAGCGTATCCGTATTCGAATGGAAGCCTACGACCACCGGGCCCTGGACCAGTCGGCCAAGGAAATCGTGGACAACGCCAAGCGAACCAACGCCCGTGTGTGCGGCCCGATCCCGATGCCGACCCGCGTCGAACGCTACACCGTTTTGCGTTCGCCGCACATTGATAAAAAGTCTCGCGAGCAGTTCGAAATGCGGACGCACAAGCGTGTGATCGACATTTTCGAAGCCAATGCCCGCACGATCGAAGCTCTGAATCGCCTGGTCGTCCCGGCCGGCGTGTTTGTGAAGATCAAGGCCTAGTGCCTGTTTTTAAGCTCCAGTGAGAAATCACCGGGGCTTTTGATTCACCCGGACGCGGGGTTCATCCAAGAACCCGAAGCCTTCCTCAAAGAGGTCGGTCGCGATCCGGGAAGAATCGTTTTCTGTTCCGTTTGTCCTCTTTAGGACAGATCATCAGCCCACCCCGAGCGTTTCGGCGGGCTGCCCTGATCTGAGAAGTGAATGACACCAGCTATCCTTGGCCGCAAGGTCGGTATGACCCGTGTGTATGACGAGAAGGGCACCATCGTGCCCGTGACCGTCGTGCAGGCCGGTCCGTGCGTCGTCACCCAGGTGAAGACCGTCGACGGCAAAGACGGCTACAACGCCGTGCAGCTCGGCTTCGAAACCATCGACGCCAAGTACAGCACCATGCCCCTCATCGGCCACGCCGCCAAGTCCGGCAGCCAGCCCCAACGCTTCTTCCGCGAGATTCGCCTGAAAGACGCCACCGACAAAAAGGTCGGCGATGCGGTCAAGGTCGACACCTTCGACGGCGTGCAGTACGTCGATATCACCGGCGTCAGCAAGGGCAAGGGCTTCGCCGGCGTCATGAAGCGCTATAACTTCGGCGGCCAGCCCGCGTCGCACGGCACGGAACGCAAACACCGCAGCCGCGGTTCGATCGCGTCCTACGGCACGCAACGCGGTCACTGTGGTAAGCCCAAAAAGGGCCTGAAAATGGCCGGCCACATGGGCGCCGAACGCGTCACGACCGTCAACCACTCCCTGGTCCGCGTCGATTCCGAAAACGGCATCCTGCTGATCAAGGGCGCTCTGCCCGGCGCCAATGGGTCGCTCGTGTTCGTCCGCAAGAGCATTACCGCGAAGGTGAAGGCCCAATCATAGTTGCCAGCACAATGTCTGGCTCAGAACTGGAAACTGGCAACTAACCCCTGGCTACTCCCATGATCGAAGTCCCCGTATTCAATATCGAAGGTGCTCAAGTCAGCACCATCCAGGTCGACCCGGCCAAACTCGGCGGCGAAGTGCGCCCGGCCCTGCTCAAGCAGGCGATCGTGTACTACCACGCCAACAAGCGCCAAGGCACCGTCCAAACGCAGGCCCGCGGCGAAGTCGCCGGCTCGACCCGCAAGCTCTTCAAGCAAAAAGGCACCGGCAACGCCCGTACCGGCGGCATCCGCAACCCGATCAAGGTCGGCGGCGGTCATGCCAAGCAAAAACGCCCGAAAGAATGGCGCCAAGCCCTCCCGAAAAAAGCCCGCCGCCTCGCCCGTGACAACGCGATCCTCGCCAAGATCCAGGACAACCAGCTGAAGGTTGTCGATCAGTTCAATCTCGACCAGCCCAAGACCAAGCTCTTCGCGGCCGTGCTCAAGAAGCTGAACATCGAACGCACCTGCCTGTTCGCCCTCGGCGGACAAGACCAAGCCGTCGAGCGGGCCGCCCGCAACATCGCCAAGACGCGTCTGACCACCGTCGCCCAGCTCAACGCGTGGGACATCCTGAACAACCGCACGCTGCTGGTCACCAAAGACAGCCTGGAAGCTTTGCTCAAATAAGTGATCGAGAGGACCACGATGGAATACACAAACGTCATCATCAAGCCGCTCATCACGGAAAAGACCACCCACCAGGCGAACGTGCGCAACACGTACGCCTTCGAAGTGGCGCCGAAGGCGGACAAGATCGCGATCAAAGGTGCGATCGAAAAGCTGTACAACGTCAAAGTCGCCGACGTCCGCACCCTGACGCGCAAGGGCAAGGCCCGCCGCACCAAGGTCGGCTACTCGATGGCCAGCGACGTCAAGCGCGCGATCGTGAAGCTCGCGGGCGATTCGAAGATCGAACTGTTTTGAGCGATATAGCCCCGGGTCAGCCCGGGGCTAATTAATGGAATACCGAAATGCCCGTTAAACAATACAAACCGACATCGCCCGGCCGCCGTCAAGGCTCGGTCATCGACTACAAGGCAGTCCTGACCAAGTTCGAACCGGAAAAGTCGCTCGTCAGCGGCAAGCGCCGCGCCAGCGGCCGCAACCATCACGGCGTCATCACCGCCAAGCACCATGGCGGCGGCAACAAGCGGCTCTATCGGCACATCGACTTCAAGCGCCAGAAGGACGGCATCGAAGCCACCGTCGTCGCGATCGAATACGATCCGAACCGCACCTGCTTCATCGCCCTGATCGAATACACCGACGGCGAAAAAGCCTACATCCTTCACCCCGAAGGGCTCAAAGTCGGCGCCAAGATCATCAGCGGTCCGGACGCCGGCCCTGAAGTCGGCAACGCCATGCCGCTGGAAAACATCCCGGCCGGCCTGGAAATCCACAACATCGAAATGAACCCGGGCCAGGGCGGCAAGCTCTGCCGCTCCGCCGGCCTCTCGGCCCGCCTCTCCGCCAAGGAAGGCGAATACAGCGTCATCACGCTCCCTTCCGGCGAAGTGCGTCGCCTCAAGAGCAAGTGCCGTGCGACGATCGGTGCGATCGGCAACTCCGACCACATGAACGTCTCCATGGGCAAGGCCGGCCGCAATCGGCACAAGGGCATTCGCCCCCACACCCGCGCCAAGGCGATGAACCCGATCGATCACCCGATGGGTGGTGGTGAAGGTCGCGCCAACGGCGGCCGTCACCCGGTCAGCAAGACCGGCGTGCCCGCCAAGGGCGGCATCACTCGCTCGCCCCGCAAGGCCAGCGAAAAACTGATCCTGCGTCGTCGCAAGTTCGGTCGGTTCCAGGTGCGTCCGCAGAACGTGAATGTTTAAGGAGAGTCGGTAGTTGCTAGTGGATGGTGGAGCGTTAAACGCGACGTGTTTAGCACTTGACTGTCAGCTCTCAACTCTCAACTAATAACAATGAGCAGAAGCAGCAAAAAAGGCCCGTTCGTCGACGAGAAGCTGTACCGCAAGGTCGCCACGCTCAATGAGCGCAAGGCCAAGCAGGTGCTGAAGACCTGGTCGCGGGCTTGCACGATCATCCCGGAATTCGTCGGGCACAACTTCGAAGTGCACAACGGCAACAAGTTCCTGCGGGTGTTCGTGACCGAAGACATGGTCGGCCACAAGCTCGGCGAGTTCTCGCCGACGCGTCAGTTCCGTGGTCACAGCGGTGTGAAGAAAGCGGAAACCCGCTAATGGTTTAGCCGCGTCGTCCGCGACGCGAATACGAGTTTAGTCATGGCACATACGGCAAAACACAACTTCGCCCGCATCGCCCCGCGAAAGGCGCGGCTGGTGATGGACCTGATCCGCGGCCGCAAGGTCGACGACGCCCTGAGCATGCTTCAATTCTCGAAGAAGCGCGCCAGCGTCTACGTCGCCAAGGTCGTCAAGAGTGCGGTCGCGAACTACCAGGAACAGGAAACCGCCCCCGGCCGGAACCCCCTGGTCATCAGCGAAGCCCGCGTCGACGGGGGCCCGATCATCAAGCGCTTCCAGCCGAAGGATCGCGGCAAGGCGCACCCGATCATGAAGCGCACGAGTCACCTGGTCATCAGCGTTCAAGAACAAGACGAATCCGCGAAGGAAGCTTAATCATGGGTCAGAAAGTCAATCCAACCGGCTTCCGCGTCGGCATCTCCGAAGACTGGAAGAGCAAGTGGTACGCCCCGAAGACGGCGTACGGCGAGTTCCTCGTCGAAGACGTGGCCGTTCGCAAGTTCATCGACAACAAGCTGAACCGCCGTCCCCCGTTCGCCGCCGTCTCGGACATCATGATCGAGCGCACCCGCGAACAGGTCACGGTGACCCTCAAGACCGCCCGTCCGGGCCTTGTCATCGGGCCGAAAGGCGCCGAACTGGACAAGCTCCGCGAAGAACTCGAAGACATGATCCGTCGTAAGATCGCTCCGATCAAAGTGATCGAAGTGAAAAACCCGGACTTGAACCCGCAACTCGTCGCCGAAGCGATCGGCGAACAGCTCAAGAAGCGCGCCAGCTTCCGCCGCGTCCTGAAGATGCGTCTGGAATCGACGATGGCCGCCGGCGCCAAGGGCATCCGCATCCAGGTGAGCGGCCGGCTCGGTGGGGCGGAAATCGCTCGCTCCGAAAAGGCGACCCAAGGTTCCGTCCCGCTGACGACCCTGCAGGCCGACGTCGGCTACGGTTATGCCGTCGCCCTGACGACCTTCGGCACGATCGGCGTGAAGGTCTGGATCTACCGCGGCATGAAGGGCGAAGAAGTCCTCGACACCGACGTGCGCGTCGGCGGCCCGATGCGTCGGATCCGTCGTTAATTATCAAGCTTTAACCGCGTCACCGACGACGCGACCTGAAACTGAGAGGCACCCATGCCCCTGATGCCCAAACGAGTGAAGTTCCGTAAGAGCCAACGCGGCAAGAACCGCGGCAACGCGACCCGTGGGAACACGGTCGCCTTCGGCGAATACGGGTTGATGGCCCTGGCCCCGTGCTGGCTGCCGGCCCGCACGATCGAAGCCTGCCGCGTCGCCGTGTCGCACTTCCTGCGTCGCGAAGGCCGGCTCTTCATCCGCGTCTTCCCGCACAAGCCGATCTCGGCCAAGCCGCTCGAAGTGCGTATGGGTAGCGGCAAAGGCGAACCCGAATTCTGGGCCGCCGTCGTCAAGCCGGGCACCGTGCTGTTCGAAATCTCGGGCATTGATGAAGTCACCGCCCGCCGCTGCCTGGCTCGCGTGGCCCACAAGCTGCCGATCAAGTGCCGCTTCGTCACCCGGAAGCACGCCGCCGCCTAATGCGGGCTCGTGCCCGATGGAGTTGAATCATGAAGAAGAACGACAAAAAAGAGCTGCTGGAAAAGAACGACGAAGGCCTCAAGCAAGCCCTCGCCGAGCAGCAAAAGCACCTGTTCGACCTGCGTAGCCAGGCCGTGACGGAAAAGCTCGAAGACCCGACGCAGCTGGGCCGCACCAAGCGTCAGATCGCTCGCATCAAGACGATTCAGCGTCAACGGGAATTGGCGGCATCGAAATAAAGAGCGTCGTTTGCTCCCGCCTGCCGCGTCCGACGCGACCGGGACACGGGGCAAAAGACCAACGACTCTTGACTGAGAATATTTATGGCAACCGCAACCGAAGAACCCAAAGCCCGCACTGAACTGTCGACCATCATCGGACAGGTCAGCAGCGCCAAAACCGCCAAGACGATCAAGGTCGTCGTGCAGTACCTGACCAAACACGCGAAGTACGGCAAGTACCTGAAGCGTTCGAGCGTCTACCACGTGCACGACGAAACCGGCGAAGCCCGCGAGGGAGATACGGTTGAGATCGCCGAATGCCGTCCGTACAGCCGCACGAAGCATCACCGCCTGGTGCGCGTCGTGACCAAGGCCCCCGAAAAGATCACCCACGACACCGGCGACGCCATCACCGGCGCCAGCGGCGTGAAGCAGGAAGAACAGAAGTAGTGAAAAGTTGAGAGTGGATAGGCCGGCGTCGAGTCCGCACGCCCGACCCTCCACTATCGACTCTCAACTGGAGCAGTCATGATTCAACAACAAACCTACGTCGACATCGCTGACAACACCGGCGCCAAGACCGCGATGTGCATCAAGGTGCTCAAGGGTTCGTCGGCCCGCGGCAAGTTCTATCGCAAGAGTGCGTACATCGGCGACGTCATCATCGGCGTCGTGAAAAAGGCCTTGCCGAACGGCGAAGTCAAGGACGGCGAAGTCATCCGCGCCGTCATCGTCCGCACGAAGCAGCCGACCGTCCGCGCCGACGGCAGCTACATCCGCTTCGACCGCAACGCCGCCGTCGTCATCGACAAAGACGGCAACCCGAAGGGCACCCGCATCTTTGGCGCCGTCGCCCGTGAGTTGCGCGAAAAGAACTACATGAAGATCGTCTCGTTGGCGGCGGAAGTGGTGTAAAGGAGTTGAGAGTTGGCAGTTGAGAGTGGAAAGTTGAAACAAACTTCCGGTCTTAACTTTCCTCTCTCCGCTCTTAACTCTCAACTGGTATCGATATGGCACAGCGAATCAAAAAAGGCGACACCGTCGTCGTCATCACCGGGGCCGACAAAGGCAAGTCCGGACAGGTCAAGCGGATCCTCTCGAAGGAAAACCGCGTGATCGTCGAAGGCATCAACCGCGTGTGGAAGCACGTGAAGCCCTCGCAGACCTACCCGCAGGGCGGCCGTCTGCAGAAGGAAGCCCCGATCCACATCAGCAATGTCCAGCCGCTCGATCCGACGACCGGCAAGGGGACCAAGGTGCGGTTCGAAGTCCGGGACGGGGAAAAAGTCCGCGTCGCCGTCAAGAGCGGCACGGTGCTGAGCAAACTGTAAACCTCCAAACAGCGGCGTGACCGCGACCGTTCGGTCACGAACCTGAAGGAAAGAATCATGGCAGAAAAAGACAAGAACAAAGCCGCCGCCGACGCGAAAGCCAAAGGCGCCGCCGCCCAGGCGAAAGCCCGTGCCGCCAAGAACGCCGGCCCCGGCTTCAAGGTCGCCGACGACGCTCCCAAGGGCCCGCGCATTGAGCCGCGCCTCATCAGCGTCTACCGCGAGAAGATCATCCCGGCGCTGCAACAGCAGTTCGGGTACACCAACCGGATGGCGACCCCCAAGCTCGAGAAGATCGTGATCTCGATGGGCCTGGGCAAGGCTGCCGTCGCCGGTGAAAAGGCCAAGATCGACACCGCCGAAAAAGAGCTCGCCATCATCGCCGGCCAACGTCCGGTGCGGTGCAAGAGCAAAAAGTCGGTCGCCCAGTTCAAGGTCCGTGAGGGCATGGAAACCGGCCTGAAGGTCACCCTGCGGGGCGACCGGATGTACGAATTCCTCGACCGCATGATCACCCTGGCGATCCCCCGCGTGAAGGATTTTCGCGGCCTGAGCCCGAACGGGTTCGACAAGCAGGGCAATTACAACTTCGGGTTCACCGAACAGACGGTGTTCCCCGAAATCGCCGGCGCAGATGTCGCCTTCCAGCAGGGCATGAACATCACGATGGTGACCACCGGCCAGACCGCCAAGGAATGCCGCGAGCTGCTCAAGGGTTTCGGCTTCCCGTTCAAGACCGACGAAAAGATCAAGGATTAAGCTATGGCAACCGCAGCCTGGAAAGCTAAACAGAAGCGTCGCGAGGCGCTGGTCAAGAAGTTCGCCGAACAGCGTCGGCAGTTGAAAAAGGAAGGCAATTACGCCGCCCTTGCCAACCTCCCGCGTGACAGCAGCGCGACACGCAGCAAGAACCGTTGCGAGCTCACCGGCCGCAGCCGCGCTTACCTGCGTAAGTTCAAAATCAGCCGAATTATGCTGCGTGAACTGGCCCTCAAGGGCATGATCCCAGGCATGAAGAAAGCCAGCTGGTAAGTACAACGACAATTTGCAAATGCCCCTGCGGCGTCGCCCGTCGTCGACCGCAGGCCTTTGAAGATTGCAAATAGGATTGAACCGATGAGCATGCAAGACCCCATCGCGGACCTCTTAACCCGCATCCGCAACGCCAACCGCGTCGGACGTCGCTACGTCTTTGTTCCCAAGAGCAAGATCGGCGTCGGCATCCTGAACGTGCTGAAGGACGAAGGCTACATCGAAAGCTTCGACGAGATCGAAGCCCAGCCCGTCGGCCAAGTGCGCATCCAGCTCCGTTACGCCTTGAGCGGCCAGAGCGTGATCCACGAGATCAACCGCGTCAGCAAGCCCGGCCGTCGCGTTTACAGCGCGGTCGAAAAGCTCCCCAAAGTGCTGGACGGCCTGGGCATCTCGGTCGTCTCCACCAGCCGGGGCGTCGTCTCGGACCGCAAGGCCCGCGAATTGAACGTCGGCGGCGAAGTGCTCTGCCAGATCAGCTAAACCCCGTTTCCGAGAAGCCGCCGCTCGACGCGTCGCGTCGCCGGTGCGAGCAGATCGAAAGGAAAGAATTATGTCACGTATCGGCAAAAAGCCCGTTCCGGTCGGCAAGGCGAAAGTCGCCATCAACGGCCAGAAGATCAACGTCGAAGGCCCCAAGGGCAAGCTCGAATTCACCGCCCCGGCCATCATCAAGGTGGAGCTCAAGGGCAGCGAAATCGTCGTCACCCGCCCGAACGACGAGCGCCAGAGCAAGGCCCTGCACGGCCTGACCCGCGCGCTGGTCAACAACATGGTTGTCGGCGTGACCGAAGGGTACACGAAGGTCCTGGAACTCCGCGGCGTCGGTTACAAGGCGGAAATGAAGGGCAAGGAAGTCGTCCTGTCGGTCGGCTTCGCGAACCAGATCAAAGTGCCGGTGCCGTCAAACCTGACGGTCGCCGTCGAGCCCGGCCAGGGCGACATCACCAACCGCATCCGCATCAGCGGCGCGGATCGGCAGGCCGTCGGTGACTGGGCCGCCAAGGTTCGCAAGGTTCGCAAGCCCGAACCGTACAAAGGCAAAGGCATTCGCTACGAAGGCGAAACCGTCAAGATCAAGCCGGGCAAGGCATTCGCCGGCGCGGGTTCGAAATAACACTGAAGGATCAACTGGGTCTACGGATGAGCCCACGCGGGCTCGCAGCGTCGGCCCTGAGGTTGAAGTACAATGGCAGAAACAAACAAAGCAAAAGCCCTGCGTCTCCAGAAGCGCAAGTGGTCGATCCGCAAGACGCTCACCGGCACGCCGGAACGTCCCCGTTTGTCGGTCTTCCGGTCCGACAAGCACATCACCGCTCAGATCATCGACGACTACGCCGGCCGCACGCTGGTGTCGGCGTCGAGCCTGCAGAAGGACGTCCGTGGCGACGCCCCGAACGGCGGGAACATCACGGCGGCGAAGACCGTCGGCAAGGTGATCGCCGAGCGTGCGAAGGCCGCGGGCATCACGGCGGTGGCTTTCGATCGTAACGGCCGTCGTTATCATGGTCGCATCAAGGCCTTGGCCGATGCGGCTCGCGAAGGCGGACTTCAGTTCTAAATTGTTAAAGAGCCGCCGGGCCTGGCCCGCGGATGTGAAATCATGAGCGATCCGATTACTCCCGAAAACACGCCGACCCCCGAAACCCCGGCCACGGTGACCGCCTCCGAAGGCGCTCCCGCCGCCGAAGCCCCCGCAGCCGCCGCGCCCGAGCAGCGGGGCGGCCGCGATCAACGTGGCGGTGGCCGTGACAACCGTCGCGGCGGTCAGCGGGGCGGCCCGCGCGGTCAGCGTCGCAACGAAGACGAAGGCGGCGTCGAATCGTCGCTCGTCAAAATCTACCGCTGTGCCAAGGTCGTCAAAGGCGGCCGGACGTTCAGCTTCGGCGCGCTCGTCGTCGCCGGCGATCGGGCCGGCAATGTCGGCATCGGCTACGGCAAGGCCAACGAAGTGCCGATGGCCGTCGAAAAAGCCACCAAAGACGCCCGCCGCCAGATGGTCAAGGTGCCGCTGAAGGGCAACACCATCCCGCACACGATCAAGGGCAAGCATGGTTCGTCGGGCGTCATCCTGGTTCCGGCGTTGCCGGGTACGGGCGTGACCGCAGGCAAGAGCGTGCGTCCGGTCCTTGAACTGGCCGGCATCACCGATATCCTCACCAAGGCCTACGGCTCGACCAGCCCCAAGAACCTGGTCAAAGCCACCATCGACGCCCTCCGCCGCCTGCAAAGCCGCGAAGAAGTCGAACGCGATCGCAACGTCAAGCTGACGAGCGAAGCCAAGGAACTGGTGACGGCTTAAGTCGATTCGTGGGTCGTTCGTCCTTCATGTTCGGGCCTTGAGCCCGGGCGAGCGACGAACGACCCTTTTTTATTTTTGGCGAGGCGTTTCGATTCGATCGATCCGCCGTTAGTCACAGGAGTTTGACATGTCCGTTCTGCATGACATCACGCGAGGCCTGCGCAGCAAGCGCGGCCAACGCAAGGGCCGCGGTGAATCCAGCGGTCGGGGCAAGACCTCGGGCCGCGGCAATAAGGGTTCCAAGGCCCGTAACGGCAAATACATCCGCCGCGGTTACGAAGGCGGCCAAACCGAAATCTTCCGCCGCTTCCCGAAGCGCGGCTTCAACAACGTCAACTTCGAACGCAAGTTCTACGTCGTCAACCTGAGCGACCTGAACACCTTCGATGAAGGCGCCACGATCGACGCCGCCGTCCTGATCGAAAAGGGCCTGGTTCCCGACACCAAGCAGCCGGTCAAGATCCTCGGGAACGGCGAACTGACGAAGAAGCTCACGGTCACCGCCGGCTGGTACAGCCGCTCGGCCCATGAGGCGATCACCAAGGCCGGCGGCGCCGCCAACAACGCCAAGGGCGAAGCCTTCGAGTTCCCGAAACCGAAGAAGAAGTTCGTCAAGCGTGAAAAGGCCCCCAAGGCCGAAGCCGCCGCTCAATAAACCGCACGCAAGAAAAGTTTGCGATTTGCGATTGTCGATTTGCGATTGCGGCTTGTTCCGCGACAATCGCTCGCCGACGGTCGCAAATCGCAAATTCCATTTATGCTCAAATCGATCATCAACGTCTTTCGCGTTCCGGACCTGCGGAACAAGATCCTGTTCACGCTGCTGATGCTGGCGATTTTCCGCGTCGGCCATTCGCTGCCGATCCCGGGCATCGACCAGGACGCGATGAAGGCGCAAGCCGACAAGATGAAGGGCAACGACACCAGCGCCGCCGCCCGTTTTGCGGCGTATGCGTCGCTCTTTTCCGGCGGCAGCCTGTCGCACGGCACGCTGTTCGGCCTCGGCGTGATGCCGTACATCTCCGCCTCCATCATCTTCCAGCTGCTGACCACGGTCGTTCCGTCCCTGGAGAAACTCTCCAAGGAAGGCGAATCCGGTCGGCGGAAGATTCAGGAGTGGACCCGCTACGCGACCGTGCCGATCGCCGCCATGCAGGGGGCGTTCTGGCTCAGATCGCTCGGGCCGGACATGATCGAAAGCACTTGGAACGGCCCGCTATTCTGGGTCACGGGGGTGCTTGCGCTCACCGCCGGCTGCGTGTTCCTGATGTGGATCGGTGAGCAGATCGACGAATACGGCCTCGGCCAGGGCGTGTCGCTGATCATCATGGCCGGCATCATCTGCCGGATGCCGAATGCGCTGCAGCTGCTCTATTCCCAATTGAATTTCAAAGGCGCGATCGATCCGTCGGCCACCATCGGGCCGGGAAAGTTGCTGGTGCTGGTGGTTGCCTTCGTGTTCGTCATCGCGATGACGATCCTGGTCACCCAGGCGCAGCGCCGCATCCCGATCGTCCAAGCCAAGCACACCCGCGGCCGTCGCGTGTATGGCGGCCAGAAGCAGTATCTGCCGCTGCGGGTCAACATCGGCGGCGTGATGCCGGTGATCTTCGCCCAGTCGTTGATGCTCTTCCCGGGCGTCATCCTCGGCTGGCTCGCCGGGCAGATTTCCGCCGAAAACGCCACCGGC
>JBQCCH010000042.1:0-5529 GCA_051962375.1 Tepidisphaeraceae bacterium | reverse complement strand
CGAGCTCAAGCGCACCGAGGCGGATGCGCGTCAGCACCAGCTGCGCGAATTCCTGCGACGGCATTTGATCCGCAAACACGCCATTGCCGGCATCGGCGCGGGCCGGCTCAGCACGCTGCGCTCGTTCGGTATCGAAACCGCTGCCGACGTCGATCCGGACATTCTGATCCAGGTGCCCGGCATCGGCCCGCAATGCGTTGATGCCCTCGTGCAATGGCGCCAGCATGTCGAAACACAATTCCGCTACAACGCCTCGCTCGGACTGCCGCCGGCGTACCGCAAATCGGTGCAGCACCGTTACCAGCAGCTCAAGCGCAATCACGAGCAACAATTTCACCACGGCATCGCGCAGCTGAAAGAACTGTCCGAAGCCGCCCTCCGCCGCGCGAAATCCCTCTTGCCGCAGGTGAATGCCGCGCAAGATGCCTACCGGCAGGCCCAGGCCGATGTGAAAGCGATGTGAGGTTGAACGGATAGATCAACGATGCGATCCAATGGTCGTCGGCGTTGGCGGCGAGTCGGCGAGTCGGCGAGTCGTGTGATTCGTTTCCGCGCGTCGATCGTCACGAGCCGCGACCGTCAGGGAGCGCCGGGAGGCTTTGAAGATTTCAAAAAATCAGCGGGTCTTTGGCACGCTGGCCGTCTGCTCAATGACGCGTCCGCCCGGGCGCTCCCTCACGGTCGCGGCTCGTTGTCGCGCGGGTTGTACTCACGATGCGTAGGATTCGCCGCCGACGCAGGAACATCCGAGAGCGGGGTGAGACTTCGCATTCCCGCAACGTGTTTCTCGGTGTGCTGGATGATCGCCATGGCATTCCTAAGCCGCCGTTTCTTCGCCGAACAGGGCGTCGACGAAGCGTTTCGGGTCGAAGGTTTCGATGTCGTCGGGCGTTTCACCTAGGCCGATGAATTTGACGGGGATGTTGAGTTGATCCTTGATCGCGACGACCACGCCCCCCTTGGCCGTGCCGTCGAGCTTGGCGAGCATGATGCCGCTCACGTTCACGTTCTGCGCGAAATGCTTCGCCTGGTTGACGGCGTTCTGGCCGGTGGTGGCATCCAGCACCAGCAGCACCTCGTGCGGAGCGCCGTCAATGCGCTTGGCGATCACGTCGCGAATCTTCTGCAGCTCGCGCATCAGATGTTCCTGCGTGTGCAGTCGGCCGGCAGTGTCGACGATGACGACGTCGATGTTCCGCGCCTTGGCGGCTTCGCAGGCGTCATACGCGACGGCGGCCGGGTCGGCGCCTTGCTTGTGACGGACGATTTCCACGCCCAGCCGCTGGCTCCAGATCGTCAATTGCTCCACGGCCGCGGCGCGGAAGGTGTCGCCGGCGGCGACCAGCACCGATTTGCCCGCCTGGTTCTTCAGCAGGTTCGCCAGCTTTGCGATGGAGGTGGTTTTGCCCGCCCCATTCACGCCGGCCACCATGATGACGGTCGGGCCGTTCGGGTTGAACTTGATGTCGCGTTCTTCGTCGGGCCAATCTTCCAGGAGCCACTCGCGGACCACGCCGCGCGCTTCGTCGGCATTCTTGATCCGGCCCAGGCGCCAGCGGTTGCGGATCGCGTCGACAATTTCACTCGCGTTTTTCACGCCCATGTCGGCGCGGATGAAGCTGGCTTCGACTTCCTCCAAAAATCCATCGTCGATTTGCCGCCCGGGGACAAACAGCGTGCGCACGTCGGTATTCAGCACCGCTGCCGTCTTCTTGAGCGCGCCTTTGAGTCGATCGAGCGATTTGGAGAAAAAACCCATAGTTCTGAATCGAGTATGGGGGCGAAACTTACCCCGGTCAATGCGGCAGCGGATTGAAGCGAGGGTTGGAGGAATTTTGCCATCCGTCGGCGGTTTGAAGGGGGCTAGACTCCTGAGCGGCCCCGTGGTCTGCGCTCGCGTGACGGGTGCGGCGGATGGATATGCTGGCAAGGAGTGACCGATGACGTCTGATGCACTGACTGATGCCCTCCCGTTTGATCCCACTGCGATCGGCCATTTTACGGAAGTGGCTGAGGGCGTGGGGCGGCTTGGCGTGGTGTTCGTGAATCTTTACGTCATCGACACGGTGGACGGCTGGTTCCTGATTGACACCGGCGTGCCCGCATCGGGCTGGTATATCCGCCAGGCGATCGAGCGCAGGTACGGCAGCGGCGCCAAGCCCAAGGCCATCGTGCTGACGCATGCCCATTTCGATCACGCGGGGAACGTCCACGCCTTTGCGGAGGAATGGAATGTGCCGGTCTACGTGCACGAGCAGGAATTGCCCTACGTGACGGGCAAGAGCGACTATCCGCCGCAAGACCCCACGCCGGGCGGGGCGATTTGTTTTCTGTCGCGGTTTTTTCCGCGGTCGAGCATCAACCTCGGCGATCGCGTGCAGACGTTGCCGCCCGATGGCACGATCCCGGGCCTGGACGGCTGGTCATGGCTTCACACGCCTGGGCATACGGCCGGTCACGTTTCGCTGGCCCGGGCGCATGACGGCGTGGTGATCGCCGGCGACGCGATTGCGACGATGGACATGGATGCGTGGGGCTCGCAATTGACCTGGCCGCGCGAGATCGGCCGTCCTGCGACGCCGTTCACGCCCGATTGGGAAGCGGCCCGCGCCAGCATTCACAAACTGGCGGACCTGAAGCCCAAAGTGCTGGCTGCCGGTCACGGCCTGCCGATGTCTGACGAGATGACCATGGAGCGGGCGCTGCGCACCTTCGCCCAGGCGATGGCCGAACCCGAAGGCGGCCGATACGCGGCCCGGCCGGTGAAATACGATGCCCGCGGCGCTGTCGCCGACGTTCCCCCGGCGGTGGAAGACCCGCTCTTGCGGACGCTGGCGATCGCCGGGGTGGCCGCCGCGGTGACGATCGGCGCGGTGGTGGCAGTCAGGGCGCTGCAGACGCCACGCACGCCCGAGCGTGACTGACGCGCACTGTCCGCCAACGGGCGGCTGGTGCAAAAAAATTTCAGTGACACGTGCGGCCGATTCCGTATAGTCGCGCCACCATGGACCCATTTTTAGAAGCAGCGATCGAAGAAGCGAAAAAAGGCCTGGCCGAGGGCGGGCTTCCGATTGGAAGCGTCCTGGTGCGCGGCGGGGAGATCATCGGCCGGGGGCATAATCGCCGCGTGCAGCACGGCGATCCTATGGCTCACGCCGAGATCGATTGCATGAAAAACGCCGGTCGTCAGACGACGTACAAAGACACCGTTCTCTACAGCACGTTGATGCCCTGCTTCCTGTGCACGGGGGCGGCCGTGCAGTTCGGCGTGCCGAAGGTGGTCGTCGGCGAAAACGTCACCTTCCCGGGCGGCGAAAGCAAATGGGGCCTGTCCGGCGATTTCATGAAGGCGGCCGGCATTGAGGTGGTGAATCTGCACGATGCCACCTGCATCCAGATGATGCGCGACTTCATCGCCGCTAATCCAGCCCTTTGGAACGAAGACATCGGCGTTTGAACATTGGCTTGGAATCACGTTGGGTGACGATGCGCCTGGGCTGACTACAATGCGTCAGACAGGAGACGGCATGAAGCGTAAATGGATGGTGTCGGCGTTCGTGGGTTCCGTGGCGGCGCTGTTGATTGGCGGGTGTGCGACGGACAAGTCAGTCATCGCCAAGGCGCAGGACGAGCACGCCCAACTCGAGCCGGCCGTCATCAATGACCCGCAGGTCGACGCTTACATGAAGCAGATCGGCGACCGCATCGTGGCCGCCGCCAAGGAACTCGATGCCCAGGGCGTCGGACCCAGCGCCCACAAAAAGGGGGACACCAGCTGGATGTTCAAAGATGTGCAGTTCCACATGGTGAACTCCAACACGTTGAACGCCTTCACCACCGGCGGACACCACGTCTACATCTATTCAGAGCTGTTTACGACCGCCAAAACCGAGGACGAATTCGCGGCGGTCTGCTCGCACGAATTTGCACATATCTATTGCCGGCACGTGCAGCAGGGCATGGATCGGCAATACGGCGTGTATGCGGTGGCGGCGGCGGCGGCGGTCGGAGGCGCGGCGCTGGCGGGGTCTGGCAATTATGCGACCGGCGCCGAAGCGGGCGCGGGCGTCGGACTGGCGGCCGGGCAGTTCATCGGCATGGGCTTCACCCGCAAGGACGAAGACCAGGCCGACCAATATGGGTTCCAGTTTTACACCCACGCCGGCTGGGATCCGAACCACTTTGCCGACTTCTTCAAGCAAATGATCGCCAAGGGGTATGACACCACGCCGGAGCTGGCCAGCGATCACCCGAAACTGTCGGCCCGCGTCGAGAACACCGCCCGGCGGGTGAAAGAACTGCCCCCCAACGCCGATCAATGGCGACGGCCCGACTGCATCTCGCCCAAGCAGTTTGCCGCCCTGCAGGCGATCGTCGCTCGCGATCAGGCCAAGGCCCCCAAGAACCAGGCCACCCAGGCGGCGCAGCTCATGTTGGCGGCCTTCCCCAGTTGCGTCGCGCCCGTCGATCAGCCGAGCCAGAAGAAAGCCCGTCAGACACTGTCGGCCGCCTCACGGCGCTAGGCGGCCGGGCGACCCGGGTAAGTGTCGTCTTTTACGTGGTTTAGGTTTGATGGCCAAGTGATGACACCGGGCGTCTGCCAGAAAAAGAAAAATTTTTCTTAAAGTTTAAAGTGTCCGACGCGCCTCGTCCGATAACACGGGCATGAGCGATACCATATCTCACACGTGGCAGACCGTTGAGCAGGCTGCCGTCACGCTGAAATGTTCGACGCGCACGATCGCCCGCCGATTGGCGAACGGTTCGCTGGAGTCGCGTGTCGACGAGAACGGCCGGCGGCTGGTGCTGGTGCAGGTCTTCAGCCAGGCGAACATCGATGAGGACGCGGCTGACGTTGCGAGCCCCACGGACATCACCCCCCACAACGCCCCGGTCGTGCCGGCGGCGTATGTCGGCCAAGCGTCAGACGTCACGGCCCCGATGCTGGCGGTGCTTCAAACGACGATCGACACGCTCCGCGTTGACTCAAAGCGCGCGCGCAGCGCCGCCCAATGGGCGTGGCTGGGCGTGGGCACGATGGGGCTGGGTGTGTTGGCCGTGGCGGTGCTGCTGACGGCGAGCCTGACGAAGTCGACCATGCTCGAAAAGAACGTGGCCGACACGCGTGCGGAATTGGCCAAGACCCAGTCGGATCTGATGAATGAGCATGGTGCCCGGGCCGTCGCCGAGCGGGAACAGGCGCAGACGGCCGAACAATTGAAGTTCGTGTCGGACCAAGCGAAGGCTGCCGAATCCAAGCTCGCCTCCCTGGCCGCCTCAGCCAACACCGTGTCTGCCAAGCGTCCGACGACCCGGCCCGATACGATTTTCTCGCGACTGGCGACGATCGTCTCCGAAGACGGGCGGTAAATCGGGCCTGCGAACGTATCGCTTCAAAACCACGCCGCGGACGATGAGTGACGCATCGTCCGCGGCGTGCTGCGCGATGGTATGATCGTACTGCGCGTTGGTCTGACACCCGCTGGCGAGCAGGTCAGCGGGGCCATTCCCCCCACCTGACGAATGAAA
>JBQCCH010000041.1:0-7057 GCA_051962375.1 Tepidisphaeraceae bacterium | reverse complement strand
GAACCGCCTGGCGGCCGGGAGCGCCGCAACGTCGAACCCGGCTTCTTTCCGCAGCTGGCCGTTGTCGAAACGGAAAGCGTAGAGGGTCGTCGAATTTGAAAAACCGCCCGGCGACAGAAGCACGTGCGTCCCCGTGCGATCGATGCACATGCCCGCAAATGTTGCCGGCACGGCCACGTGGTCGACCATTTTTCCCGTCGCCAGTTCCACCACGCTGATGCCGTGCTCGTTGTATCCGCCGGTGGCGGTGAGCAGGAATTTCTGATCCGGCGTCAGCACCATTGCCGTGGGCATGTCACCGGCCAATTGCGTGGATCGCCCGGCCGGCGAAAGTTTCCAGCCGTTGGGGAGCATTTTCGCGCCGCCCGGCATCGGCAGATCGGGCAACTGATCCCACGTCGCGCCGCCCACAGTCGCCGGCGCGTCGGCCCGGGATATTTGCACGCAACTCAAGGCTGCCACAAGCGCGAGGGTAACGGCGATCGGACGGTATGACTTCATCATGCTTCCTATTGCTGGCCAGAAACGGTTCCCCCGACCCAAGCCCAGAGGAATGTCGCAAACAGGCTAAGCCGGCAATGTTCGCCAATGATGAGCATCCGGCTAGTAAACCGATGCCGTGCGACGCGCGAGCGCTAGCCGGCGACGTAGCGGGCGGGATCGGCGACGCCCGCCTCCGCGAAGCCGCGCTTGCGCAGGATGCACGAATCGCATCGTCCGCAGGCGCGCCCGATGGGATCGGGGTCATAGCACGAGTGCGTCATTCCGTAATCGACGCCCAGGCTGGTGCCCAGCGTGATGATCTGCGATTTGGAGAGTCGAACGAGCGGATCATGCACACGGAACGCCGTCCGCTTCGTGCCGAGCCGGGCCATCGATTGAAATGCTTCGATAAACTCTGGGCGGCAGTCGGGATAACCGCTGTAGTCCAGCGCATTCACGCCGATGAACACGTCATCGCAGTCCAGTACTTCCGCCCACGCCAGCGCGTAGCTGAGAAAAATGGTGTTGCGTGCGGGGACATACGTGATGGGGATGCCGTGCGAGTGATCGGCCGGCTCGCGGTCTTTGGGCACATCGATGGGAGCCGTCAACGCGCTGCCGCCGAAGGCTCGCAGATCGATCTGCACGACGCGATGTTCACGCACGCCTGCCGCAGTAGCGAGCTGCGCCGCCGCGGCCAGTTCCAGCCGATGGCGTTGGCCGTAATCGAACCCCATCGAATAAAGGGGATTAAAGCCGTCGTTCTTAGCGATCGCCAGGCACGTCGCTGAGTCCAACCCGCCGGATAAGAGAACGATCGCCGGGCGATAGGAAGGGCCGCGTTGACTCATGCGGCGGATTATAGACGGAAAGCGTTCGGCAGTGGGCGTCTATTCATTCTGCGCGAATTTTGCGAGCTTAACGACTGATGGTGAACTGGCCGAACTGGCCCGAGGCGGGTTCTTCGTTGACGTTGGTTTGCCGGATGTAGGGCTTCATTCGGCCGCAGATGTCGTCGATAAAGCTTTGAACTTGCGACCCCGGCCCCTCCGCCACGAGCTCTACCCGACCATCCGGGAGGTTGCGAACGAAACCGGTGACGTCGTAATTGATCGCGATGTTCCGTGTCGTATACCGAAAGCCCACACCTTGCACGCGGCCCGAGAAATAGCAGTGACGGCGGGTGCAATCGGCAATGGCGTCCATGCCGCACTTATACAGCGCATTTTTACCAGGTCCTACAATTATTTTTTCTTCATGTCAGGTCTGTCAGCACGTGGCGACACCCATGCCAAAGGCATTGGGAGGACCGCCGCTCTGCTCCGCTGTCTTAACCGTCACAAATCCACATTTGGAGCGCCGCCGGATGCCTGAAGTGACGAATTACAAAATCTCGCTGTTGAATCCAATGACACCGCCGATGTAAAAGTAAGGCGCTTCACGTTTGTCTGAGGATGTTGAATGGCACCATCAAAGTCCTGGTCATCAGAACCGCTGGCCGCGCCTCGCCGCAGGTATTTCACGGTGAGCGAGGCCAACCGTGCGCTGCCCTTGGTGAGCCGTATCGTGGCGGACATCGTCAAGACCCACGAGCGCGCCACGCTGCTGCATGGCCAACTTGAGGGGCGGATGAAAAGCGCCGAACGGCACACGATCGAACAGGACCTGGAACGGGCCGTGGATCGGCTCGGCGACCTCATCGGCGAATTGAAAGACGTCGGCTGCGAGTTGAAAGACTACCGCACCGGCCTGATCGACTTTGTCGGCAAGCATCAGGGGCGGGAAATCTATCTCTGCTGGAAATTGCACGAGCCGGCCGTTGAACACTGGCACGAGTTGAATGAGGGCTTTGCCGGTCGCCAACCGATCCAGCTGCTGGAATCCTAAATCGTATCGATCGATGATTGCCGCCCGCTGAGGCGGCTTTCAGCGCTGCGTCGTAGGCGCCGTGGAGGGCGGGGCGGGCAACGTTGCGGCGGGGGGAAGCGCGCTCACAGGCGACGATCCGCCAATCGGCAAGGCGGCGGCCAATGAAACCAATGCCATCCCGATGCCGATCCCGCTTTTAATGAGAATGCCGGCAAGCCTGCCCTTCGCCGCGCCGTAGCCGATTTTGAGGGCACGTCGCGAATTCGGCTCGATCATCCGCTCAATGACCGCGGCGCCGATGAAACTTCCCGCCACCGCGCCGATGATGGTGCCGGCGATTAGAACGGGAATGACAATCGATCCGACGATCCCCCCGACTAAGCCGCCGACAATGGCAGCCGTCGCACCGCGTTTCGTACCGCCCGCTTTTTTAGAGCCCGCAGCGCCGGCGATGAACTCAATCACCTCTGCCGCCAGCGCCAGGATGAACAACGTGATCACGCTCGGCCAGCCGACGTAGTGATTCCAGCGCGTCGCAAACGCAAACGCCAGATGCGCCAGAAGCATGACCCAAAGCCCCGGCAGGCCAAAGATATTGATCATCCAACCTGCGACGAGCCCGAGCAGCAACAGCACGTAGTAGACCCAAACGAGCATACGTCAGCCTCAATCAAATCTTGACGCGCGGAACCAGATACCAGACGGCCAGCCCGATGAGCAGCACGAGCAGGGCGATCGCGAGCCAACCGACGGTCCGTGCGAGCCATCGCCATGACCGTCGGCGACGATAGACCGTTGTGACCTGCTGCGGCGATTGCGGCAGATCGATCGGCTGGGTCTTGTGCACCTGTTCCAGCGCTTTTTGCAAGGTCGGCAGATGCTCGCCCACCAATGCGGCCAAGGTGCGGTCGGCCTCATCCAGGTGGGTTTGCACCGCGTCCGTGGAGCAATCCATCGCCACCGAGCACAGGCGGGTGTTCCACCGATGGGCGTGGTAAAGGATGAAGGCCTCCTGCTGCTGGCGCGACAACTTGCGCAGTCCGCCGATCATCGCCTGATAGTGAACGACGTCGGGGCCGCCCACGCCGGCGAGCAGGGCGTCTTGGAATAATTCCGGCGACACATGTTCTTCGCGGCTGAGCATGATCGTTTGCCGGGCAAACCAGCGGCTCGCTTCATCCCCATCCCTGAAAGCGGCCAGTTGTTCCTCGCTGCGTCGGACCAGCGTTTTGAGCACGCGCGACGCACAGGCCCGGCTTCCCGTCAGACTGGTGGCGATGCGGGCGCACTCGGGGAGCGCACCGGCAAAAAGGCGCTGCAGCCCGGTTGAGTTGCCCACGCGGGCGGCGGCGAGGTCGTCGTCGGTAATCTGCATTGGGAACTCCGATTGTCTCAAATGGCGAACGAAAGCAAAAGGGCCGGATGAAATGAATCATCCGGCCCTTGGCTTGAACGCGCTAATTCGCTCAACCATTCTCAGGTCGATCGTTCTCAGGTCGCATCACTGGCGGCCTGGGCGAGTTGCGGCTCGCTCGTCGGCTCGGCCAGAGTCAACGCTTCGAAGAACAGGTGCTTCTCGCCGCCTTCTTCCTGCTTCACGGTGATGCGAATCGTGTCTTTGCCCTTGAAGTTGCCGCGAAGGATTTCTTCGCTGAGCGGGTCTTCAATGTGCTGCTCCAACGCACGACGCAGCGGGCGGGCGCCGAAATCGGCATTCGTGCCTTTTTCGATCAGGAACTCTTTTGCGTCCTCGGTCAAATCCAGCTTCAGGCCATGATCGCCCAGACGCTTGGTCACTTTCCGCAGCTCAAACTCGATGATGTGCTTGAGCTGTTCCGTGCCCAGCGGCCGGAAGACAATCACGTCATCCAAGCGACCGATGAACTCCGGGCGGAAGTAGCGTTCCACTTCCTTCATCACGGTCTCCTTGATGCTTTGATACGTCCGCTCCTCGGTGCTGTTTTTGCCCTTGGAGTGCAGGCCAAACGTCTGGCCGCCGCCCTTGATCAATTCCGAGCCGATGTTGCTCGTCATGATCATGACCACGTTCCGGAAGTCGACGTGCCGACCGAACGAATCGGTGAGGCGGCCTTCTTCCATGATCTGCAACAGCATGTTGAACACATCCGGGTGCGCTTTTTCGATTTCATCAAGCAGCACCACGCTGTACGGCCGCCGGCGGATACGCTCGGTGAGCTGGCCGCCTTCTTCGTAACCGACGTACCCGGGGGGCGCGCCAATCAGTCGGCTGACATTGTGCTTCTCCATGTACTCGCTCATGTCAATCTGAACGAGTGCGTCGTCGCTGCCGAACATGAATTCGGCCAACGCTTTGGAAAGCAGCGTTTTGCCGACGCCGCTGGGCCCGAGGAACAGGAAGCTGCCCATCGGGCGGTGCGGGTCTTTCAAACCGCTGCGGGCGCGACGGATGGTCTTGGCGATGGTCTTGATGGCCTCGTCCTGACTGACCACGCGCTTGTGCAGTTCGCTTTCCAGATCGAGCAGCCGCTGGGCTTCTTCTTTCTCCAGACGCGTCAGCGGAACGCCGGTCATCTTGCTGATGACTTCAGCCACCACCTCTTCGTCAACGACGCCGTCGATTTCCTTCGCGCGCTCGCGCCATTGCCGCTGCATCTCTTCCTTCTTGGCGCGAAGCTGCTCGGCGTTGTCGCGCAGGCGGGCGGCCTCTTCGTATTCAGCGTTCTTGACGGCTTCGTCCTTCTGGATGCTCAGCCGCTCAATCTGCTCTTCGACTTCCGCCAGGTTCGGCGGCTTGGTCATGCTGCGCAGCCGAATGCGAGCGCCGGCTTCGTCGATGACGTCGATCGCTTTATCCGGGAGAAAGCGTTGCGGGATGTACCGATCGCTCAGCTCGACGGCCGCCACCAGCGCGGCGTCGGTGATCTGCACGCGGTGGTGCGCTTCGTACCGATCGCGCAGGCCCTTGAGGATCTGCACGGCATCTTCTTTGACCGGCGGATTCACCGTGATCGGCTGGAACCGACGGGCAAGGGCCGCATCTTTTTCGATGTATTTGCGATATTCATCGAACGTGGTCGCACCGATGCACTGAATTTCGCCACGGCTCAAAGCGGGCTTGAGCACGTTGCTGGCGTCGATGGCGCCTTCCGCGCCGCCGGCGCCCACAAGCGTGTGCAATTCATCGATGAACAGAATGACGTTCTTCGCACGACGGACTTCGTTCATGACCGCTTTGATGCGTTCTTCGAACTGCCCGCGGTACTTCGTGCCGGCGACCATCATCGCCAGGTCAAGCACGACCAGGCGACGGTCATGCAGGATTTCCGGCACGTTGTTGCTGACGATCATCTGGGCCAAGCCTTCGACGATCGCAGTCTTGCCGACGCCCGCCTCACCCAGCAGGACCGGGTTGTTTTTCTGGCGGCGGCAGAGAATCTGCACGACGCGTTCGATTTCGTTCTTGCGGCCGATGACCGGATCGAGCTGGCTCTCGCGAGCCAATTCCGTCAGGTCGCGGCCGAACGAATCGAGCGCGGGCGTCTTGGATTTGCCCTTGCTGTTTTGTTTCTCAGTGGCTGCAGGTTCTTCGTTTTCCACACCGGCTCCCAAAAGATTGAGAACTTCCTCGCGAACCTCTTCCAGCTTCAGACCCAGGTTCATGAGTACCTGTGCTGCGACACCATCGTGTTCGCGCAGCAACCCGAGAAGCAGGTGCTCCGTCCCGACATAATTGTGATTCAGATTGCGGGCTTCCTCGATCGCGTACTCGATCACCTTCTTGGCGCGCGGCGTTTGCGGCAGCTTGCCCATGGTGACCATTTCCGGCCCGCTCTTGACCAACTTTTCGACTTCGAGCCGCACCTTGCGCAGGTCGACGTCAAGGTTCTTCAGCACGTTCGCGCCGACGCCCGAACCTTCTTTGACCAGCCCCAGCAGGATGTGCTCGGTGCCGATGTATTCGTGGTTAAATCGTTGGGCTTCCTGGTTCGCCAGGGCCATTACTTTGCGCGCTCGATCCGTGAAGCGTTCGAACATTTCGATCTCCTAGACAACTTACGTCCGAAATAGACGAAAGTTTTCCCCACGCGTGGTGGGCCATCAGACGTGTCGGATTTCATCAGGGCCGGAACCGTTTTCGGACGCCCGAGAATGCGACACTGAATTGTAGATCGACACGGCAGGTAATCAAGCCAACCGCTCCGCGCATGCCCGCTGAACCTTTGGGCCGCGCCGCGGTACAATCGCAGTGTTGATGGAAGCGACGGAACCTGCACCTATCTCGACCGATCGGCCGCAGCCCTGTGCGGGCGGCAAGCCCCTTTCCTTGGCCGGCGAATTCGAGCGGCTGCTCCTCTGCGCCGACGGCCGGGCGATGACCGTCGCCCAAACGCTGGAGATCCTCAAAGACCGCGGGCCGGCGATGGTGATCCTGCTGATGTCGATCCCATGCGTCGTCCCGTTCCTGGCGGTGGGGCTGGCGGTACCGGTCGGGATCGCCGTCGCGATGTTCGGGGCGCAGGTCGCCTTTCAATTCCGGCCGTGGCTCCCGAGGTTTCTGGCTCGGCGGGAGCTTTCATTCGCATTTCTGCAACGGCTCGTCCAATTCGTTCTGCGGTGGGGCAGGCCGGTCGAGCATTTGCTTCGTCCTCGCCTGGGGTTCATGCTCCACCCGGCCGCCCATGTGGTCACGGGATTGACTCTCTCGCTGCTGGGAATCGTCCTG
>JBQCCH010000040.1:0-14755 GCA_051962375.1 Tepidisphaeraceae bacterium | reverse complement strand
CGATGCCAAAAGCGGCTTTTTGTCTCGATGAGACCATAGATCCTGTGATTGCGTGATTATCGAAGGTGCCGGAAGATTGCCAGACGCGGACGAGACGTGGGTCGTCTCGTCAATGGCATGTCCTGAACGATTCTGGCTATCGAAAGTGTAATCGGCGTGGCCGATCAGAGTGCCATCGCCGATATCGTTTTTTCACAACCCCCGTGTAGGACTGTATTGGCCAGAGCGGCAGCCGTCAGTTGGTGTTTTGTACCGCTCCAGTTCAGCGAAAAAGCGTTGGGCCGCACCTGTCGGGTGGGGAGTTATTCGGAGACGGGGGTGCGATCGCTGAGGATCAGCTGCACGCGCTCGGCTCGGCCGGGGGAATCGGAGAGGAGCTCATTGAGGCAGGCCCGGAGATTGGCCAGGCGGGGGTCGGACCGGAGCAGGTCATCGCCCCCCGCGTGCCGCTGGATGCGGTCGAGATCGGCCGCCAGCGACAGGATGCGCCATCGCATCTCCGGGTAATACTGATCGAGCACTTCGGTCCCGCTGTTCATGACCCGCGAGTGTACCGCGCTACTTGGCGATGGCCACCTGCGGGGAGGACAGGATCAGGTTGCCCCAGGTATCGGGCCGGACCTGCGTGGTCAATTCCTTCGGGGCCGACCAGAAGTAGTCGAGCGACGCCTGGAAATTGCGGACATGCAGGTTGAAGGCGAGCTTCGGATCGTTGTGCGGATCCCAGCCGTGCAGGACCGACGCGGGGATGAACATCTCGACGACATACCGGCCCGGCAGCAGGCGGGTGGATTGCTGAATGTGCGGCTGCGGGATGAGGTTGTCGGCGATGGCGTCGCCCGGGCGGTGCCATTGCCCGACCGTGCCGAGCTGGCCGGTCGCGACGTTGAATTCGGGGACGTAGAAGAACTGGTGGCAGTAGGGGTTGTAGACCTGCTGATCGCTCGAAACCGGGCGCGTGCTGAGCCAGAATTCGATGTTGTCGCGCGTCCACCAGCGGCCGAGGGCGGGGACGGTTTCGATGTAGGAATCGAAGACTTCGGCGGCCATGTACAGGCCCTCATCGCGCCAGCCCATGTAGATGTTCGGCGGGCGGACGTTCGTGCGATCGATGCCGATGGTCTGCGAGCGGCGGATGCCGTTCATGCGATAGGTTTCGCTCCAGTCGCTCAGCTCGCCGTTGATGGTGATGGGCTTTTCAAGCTTCATCACGTGCATGGTGGGCTTGTTGGCGAAGGTGCTGCGGAAGACGTCGGCGTCATTGTCGCTGCTGCTGACGGCGTGCAGCGGGTTGAGCCGCGGCGTGGTCTGGCGGACCGCGTCGACCAGGGGCTGATAGGGGTGGTCATCGACATCGACCACGCCGAAATCCACGTCTTCCCCATCGGCGCTGCGGCCGGACGGGGGTTCGTCGCTCCATTGGAACCAATCGGCGCCGACGACATAGGGCACCCGCGCCAGGCGCGTGGTGAACAGGGCATACGCTTCGCCGCGGGCTTGCTGGTCGGGCACCTGGGCCTGGAAGCCGAAGGTGTTACGATTGCCGCTGCGGCCGTCGAGGGAGTGGAAGCCGTATTCGGTGAGGATGATCGGCTGGCCGGACTCCTGGTTCATCATCTTGAACATGTCCGGGTCGAGCAGGCCATCGGCGACGTAATAGTTGAGCGACTGGGCGTCGGTGTAATCGCGGCTGGCGCGGACGACTTCCTTGGGCGCAAACCCGGCGAAGCGCACGCCGAGCACCAGGTGATTCGGGTCGTGTTTATGGACCAGTTCGGTGGTGACGCGGAAGTAATAGGTGGCGACCTTTTCCAGCCAGACGCTGAAGAGGTGCGAATAGACGTCTTCGGGCTCGCGGTTGAGCTTGGGCTGACGGGCGAGCTCATCCCAGGAAGTCAGGTGCGCTTTCCAGGCGGCGTTGTAGGCATCAAGGGTGGGCCAGATGGACTGGATGGTCTTGATGACTTCGAGGCGGTTCGGATCGCCCATGGGCAGGCCGTCGAAGTAGTGGCTGGGGCCGACGGTTGCGTCGCTCCAGTCGAGTTCGTTGTCGGTGTAGTAGCCGGTGAGGTTTTTGTTGTCTTTCAACGGCTCGCACGCTTTGCCGATGACTTCGTCGGCGGTCGTGACCCACTCGGGGCGGAAGATCAGGCTGTCATAGACGCCGTAGTGCTTCCAGACATTGAGATCGCGGGCGATGGGGACGTTGAGCTGGTGGAAAATAGGATGGCACCAGGCGCCCAGGCCCTTGAAGCCGACGTCTTCGACGCGGGCGATGGTCTTTTGGCCCCAGGCTTTGAGGTCGCCGTCGTACTTGCCGACGGAACCGTTCCAGTCGCGGCTGACGTAGTGGATGCCGTTGGGTTCGCGGCCCATCTGGAAAGGCTGCACGGTGGTGACGGTGTTCATGAACTCGCGGCGGCCGGTCGGGGAGACGAACCACCAGACGCCGTCCTGCGTCTTGCCCAGCCGCCAGTAGCCGGGTTGGCCCTTCCATTGGACGATCGGGCTGTCATCGATTCTGGATTGGGGAATGCTGGCGACCTCCGACACCGGCGCGCCGGAGCCATTCAAGCCGGCGGCGGAACGGGGGGCGTGGGTTTCAAACGCGCCCGTCATATACGGGTGAATCCAAATCCCCACGAGCAAGAGGCAGACCGCAACAAATACAACTCGGGCCATGATCAGCTCCCACGACTTCTCGCGCGGCTCCCCTGCGGGAGGGCGCTTTGGCAACACGGACGCCGTCCGACGGGTGTCGGTGACGGGCTTAGTAAATGTATCGGTCGTCCGGGGCATAGCATTTAATCTCTGAAATCGGGGTCATCGGCCCTCTAATTAGTTATACGAACGGCGGTTGGAGCGGGTTTTCGGGGTCGGACGGGGAAGTGGATTTTTTAAATATATTTTCACGGGTTTGGGTCCTGTTCGCATGGAGGCGGGGTTTTTGGCGTTGGCGGGCGTTGCTTTCGTAAGACAACTGCCCACAATGTCGGCCTTATTCATCGCTAAAAAGGAACCCTATGAGTCTGCAAAAGTTCGGCATTGTCGGCATGGAAGTCATGGGCAAGAACATCGCCCTGAACATTGAGGAAAAAGGCTTCCCGATCGCGGTTTACAACCGTACGACCGCCAAGGCCGATGAGTTCTTGAAGGAAAATCCGGGCAAGAACATCAAGGTGGGGCACAGCCCGGAAGAATTCGTCAATCTGCTGGAAAAGCCGCGGAAAATCCTCCTCATGGTGAAGGCCGGCTACGCGACGGATTCGACGATCGATGCGCTGAAGCCGTTCCTTGAACCGGGCGACATCCTGATCGACGGAGGCAATGCCCTGTACACCGATACCGAGCGTCGCGAAAACACGCTGCGTCCGACGGGCCTGAAATTCTTCGGGATGGGTGTCTCGGGCGGTGAAGAAGGCGCCCGCCACGGCCCCAGCATCATGCCGGGCGGGGATCGGGAGTCGTACGAAGCGCTGAAGCCCATCCTTGAAAAAATCGCCGCCAAGGCGCCCAGCGACGGCGTGCCGTGCGTGACCTACTGCGGCGAGCGGTCGGCGGGGCACTTTGTGAAGATGGTGCACAACGGCATCGAGTACGGCGACATGCAGCTGATCGCCGAGGCGTACGACCTGCTCAAGAACATCGTCGGCCTGGACAACAAGCAGTTGGAAGACGTGTTCGGCGACTGGAACAAGAGCGAGCTGCAAAGCTTCCTCATCGAAATCAGCCAGAAGGTCGTGAACTTTGCCGACCCGCAGAACCCGGGCAAGCCGCTGGTGGAAGCGATCCGCGATGTCGTCGGCATGAAAGGGACGGGCACTTGGACGATCAAGGCCGGCCTGGATCTGCTGGTGCCGCTCCCGACGATGGCGGCGGCCGTGGATATGCGCGAGATTTCGATGCTGAAGGACCAGCGGACGGCGGCGTCGAAAAAGCTGAAAGGCCCGCAGCCGAAGAAGGCGGCCGCCGACGCGAAGCAATTGATCAACGACATCAAGGACGCGCTTTACTGCTCCAAGATCTGCTCCTACGCCCAGGGCATGGCACTGCTGGCGGCGGCGAACAAGCCGGCCAAAGAAGGCGGGCACGACTACAAGATGAATCTCCCCGATCTGCCGATGATCTGGCGGGCCGGCTGCATCATTCGGGCGGTGTTCCTGGAAGAAATCACGCAGGCGTTCAAGAAGAACCCCGGCCTGACGAACCTGCTGATGGACGACAAGTTCGCCGACATGATCAGCCAGCGTGAAGCGGCCTGGCGTCGCGTGGTGAAGCTGGGCATCGACAACGGCATCGGGCTGACGGCGTTCAGCGCGTCGCTCGCTTACTACGACAGCTATCGCCGCGAGCGTCTGCCGGGCAACCTGATCCAGGCGCAGCGCGATTTCTTCGGCGCTCACACGTACGAGCGGACGGAAAAGCCGGGCACCTTCACCCACACCGAATGGAGCAGCGAGCAGCCCGCCAAGAGCCCCGCGCCGCACGGCACGGGCGCGACGCAGGTGGGCACGAAGCAGCCGCCCATCGGCGACTGATCGTCCGGACCATCGGCCAAGCGGCTTAAAGAACCGAAACGCACCACGACGCCCACGCCCCGGCAATGAAGATTTTCTTCGTGCCGGGCGTGGGCGTCGTGCCCGTTAAGGGACATGTGGGTAGGCTGTCGCACTATGAAGGTGTTGGCGATCGACATTGGCTCGTCTTCGGTCAAGGCGGCGATTCTGCGCGGTGCGGGGGCGCCGAAGGAAGTGGCACGTGAGGCTTACACGACGCGGTACGCGGGCGACCAGGTGGATGTGCCGGCGGAGAAAGTGCTGCGGGCGTTGCGGGCGGCGATCGGCAAGCTGGGGCCGGCGGTGCGGCAGGTGGATCTGATCGCGCCGACGGGCATGTCGCCGAGTTGGCTGGCGCTGGACGCCAGGGGCCGGCCGTTGACGCCGATCGTCACGCACCAGGATCGGCGAAGCCGTCTGCAGGCGGAGCGCATCGAGCGATCGATCGGGCGACGGCGCCACCTGCGGATCGCGGGCAATCGACCGGTGCCCGGGGGAATCTCGTTGACCACCTGTGCGTGGTTCCTGGAACATCAACCGGCGCTCAAGCGGCGGATCGCATTGATCGGCCATTTGAATACATGGCTGGCGCATCTGCTGTGCGGCACGCGCGTGATCGATCCGAGCAATGCCAGTTTCACGGGCCTGTATCAGACGACGACGCTGGGCGGCTGGCACGACGATCTGGTGGCGGCGGCCGGCGTGAAGCCAGCCTGGCTTGCGGAGGTGAAAGAGGGGAATTGCATCGCCGGCCACTGTTCGGTGGCGGGGGCTCGGCGGCTGGGGCTGCAGCACGGGACGCCCATGCTCGCGGGCGTGATCGATGGGAGCTGCGCGATGCTCCTCGCAGGCGCGACGCCGCGGCAGGTCGTGCATGTCGTCGGATCGACGGACGTCCTGGCCGTTTGCACGGACCAAGCCAAGCCGTTCGAGGGCCTGCTGACGCGGGCGCTGGGCGTGGGGCGATCGTGGCTCAGCGTCGGCACGATCGCGGCGGCCGGGTCTGCGGTGGATTGGGCGCACGACGCGCTCTTTGCCGACCTCTCGGTATCGGCTTATCGCAAGCGGGTCGCCCAACTCGCGCGGCGGCCGATGCAGGATGACGTCGTGTTCGACGCGCGGATCGCCGGCTCGCGGACGGAAGTCGAGCCGATCGCCGGCGCGCTCTCCCGGCTGACGCTGGGGACGTCACGCGAGATGATCCTGTCTGCGCTGCTGGAATCGCTGGCAACACAGAGCGCGGAGCGCTTCGATCGATTCAACGCGGCCGGCGTGAGGTATGGGCGAGACCTGTTTACGACCGGCGGCGGGGCGAAGGAACTGTCACGCGTGCTCTGCCGCGATTGGCCGGGGAGGTGGAAGCGTCGGTCCGCCAGCGAGGCGACGGCCCGGGGGCTGTGGGTCCTCGCCCAACAGGCCAAAAACGACTGACGCCTGCGAATCAGTTGTAACGTAAGCTTGCTCCGCAGCGTCGATGCTGTGGGATCGAGTTCATCGGCAGGCTTACCAATGGGGGATCGCGCCATGCGTCAAACTATGGGTCAAAAAACGGGTCAAACAACGGGTCTATTGATGCGTCCATCAATGATTCAATCGAGGCTTCACGTCATGGACGCGCTGGAACCGCGTCGACTGTGCGCGGCGGGCGATCCGATCGAATCCTTCGGGGCGGCGGGCGTGGCCGTTTTTGATCGGTCGCTTCGGAACGCGATTCCGTCGCAAATCGTCGGCCTGGCGGATGGGCGGACGCTGGTCGCCATCGAACGCCAATACGATCCGCGCGAGAATTACACCGGCACGGCCCGCCCGATCCGCAGCGCGGACTTTGTGCGCCTGAACGCCGATGGCACGCCCGACGCGAGCTTCGGCCCAAATCATCAGGGCGATGCCGATTCGTTCATGACGTCGATCGTGACGGTGACGCCGCTGAGCGACGGTTCGTTTTACGCCCTGGGAACCACGCTCGACACGTACCGTCACGCGTATGTGGTGCGGTTTCACGCCGACGGATCGATTGACGCCACGTTCGGAACGAATGGCAGTGTGGAGCTTGATCTGCAGGCGGGCACGTTTGGAGATGCGATCGCCTTTGCGCGCGTGTATGCCGACGGTTCGGCGATGGTTTATCTGCAGGGGCGCCAGGCCGTGGCTGCGTTTCGGGCGGATGGCACGCTGAACACCGCGTATGGCGTCGCCGGGCATGTGGGGTTGAATCATTCGCGTCCGGGGGATGCCTTCAATGTGAGCGATGTCGATTTCGGCGACGACCATTCGTGCTACCTGACCGGCACGCGGAGCAACGACTATCGAGCGCACCAGGTGGTCCGCAAGCTTAATGCGGCCGGCGCGATTGATACGGGGTTTGGGTCCGGGGGCGAAGTGGAGATCGGCCGCGGGTTTACGCCGAGTGTACTGTCGCGCGTTCACGACGGGTGGGTGGTGTCCGCCAATCATTGGAACAGGATTTATGGGTGGGCGACGCTCCGGCTGATCAAATTCGACGACGCGGGGCGGCTTGATGCCGGTTTCGGCGCGGGCGGGATTGCGGATGATGACACGGTGGCGTCGCCGACGATCACGCAGATCGTCGAACAGGGGGACGGCAAGCTGGTGACGCTGGATGGGTATCGTCATTCGCTTTATTACACGGCCAGAGGGAGCGGACAGACGCTGCGCTTCAACGCGGATGGGTCGCGCGATGCCGCGTTTGGCGACCTGCGGCTGCCGGGCAAATCGACGACGCTGCTGGGGGTGTCAGCCGACGGCGCTGCGGTGCTGGTGGCGAACGAGAGCCGGGTGATGGAGTTGGCGACGGGGGGAACCTTCGCGGGGCCGGCGACGGTGAGCCATTCGGGCACGCTGCTGGTTCGGGGCACGGCGCGGGCGGAAACCCTTCGCGTGAATGAAGTATCGAACGGAACGCCGGGGTATGTCGTGACGCGTGACACCTGGGCGCGAGTGCTGCCGCCGGCGGGCGTGAAACGGATCGTGATCGACGGAGGGGACGGCGATGACATCCTGACCGCGCCGCTGACGAAGCGCCCGGTGACGATCAATGGCGGCGCGGGAAACGACACGCTGCTGGCGGGCAATCGGTTAGCCGGTTATCGGGCGGTGATCTATCCGGCCGACGATGTGGTGCTGCATGGCGATGCGGGGGACGACACGATCACCTTTTTCGGCAACCGCATCAGCGCCTACGGCGACGCGGGGAATGATCACATCATCGGCAATGCGACGCGCGGCGGGACGTCGCGGATTGATGGCGGCGCGGGTGACGACGTGATTTTGACCACGGGGGAGCGGGGCACGATGGGGTTTTACCTGTTCGGCGGAGCGGGAAACGACACGCTGACGAGCGGGCATTGCGCCGACTTCATCGACGGGGGGCCGGGCACGGATCGGCTGATCGGCGATCGCGGCGAGGACACGCTCCGCAGCGGCGGGGCGTGAGGCGCATGGGGGGTGAGGCGCGGCGGTGCGTGAGGCGCGGGGGGGCGTGAGGCGGGGGCCGGAATTTTCCGCCGCTTTTTTCGGGGGCCGGCGGTACAACGGAACCGGTGGGGAAGCGCTTGCGGCGCTTCGGCTCATTGGCAAGTGGATTCGCACGAAGCTGCGTGGGACGACCGGCACGGGACGGCGGGACTTGGGGCTACTGCGTAAAGAGCGTACTGCGTAAGACGGCTTTGCTGGGGCGGGTTTTCATCGTTGCGATTTCCGTCCTCACAATTTCCTTCGTCACAATGGCTATATGTGACGTGGCGGGCTGGGCATGGGCCGTCGCACTGGCGCGCGCGTGGGCGGGGGATGCAAGCGACGGCCGGGCCGCGGGTTGGGCCGTAAAATCGGGGGAAAATGAAAACAAAAATGGCAGGAACGGCCGGCGGGTGATTTCGGCGAGTTAGGGCCGTCCCGGGACTCGGGCGGGGGGCAAAAAAAAAGACGCCTCGCGAATGGATCGCGAGGCGTCTTGAAAAAGATCGAGGGGGTCCGGTGTTACAGGTTTCCGCCACCACCCTGGCCGCCCTGGAATTGCATGTACATCTGCATGCCGGCGGCGATCAGGCTTTGGACGGTGGTGGTGGGGATGTGGGCATCCATCCGAAGGGCGGTGCCGTCGCTTGCGAACGTGAAGCCGAACGGGGGCAGATCGGGCGGGAGCTGCAGCTGGAGCGGCATGCCGTACTGGCCGGCCGCGGCGACGCCGGTGTTCACCATCTCGTCGACGGCAAGGTAATACTCAAGGACGCGTTCCTTGGGCAACTCGGCGGCGACGGCTTTGACGGTGTCGAGCTTGGAGACCGCGTCATCGTTGGCCTTTAACGATTTGATGAAGGTGCCGACCGTGGCATCGGAAGCGCCGACGGTGAGGATCATGTCCTTGTCGAGCACGCCGTAGTGATAGGCCAGGCCGTCGGCGCCGTACATCATGTTCGTGACCTGCTCCATCTGGGCGGCGGACGGATCATCGGGGTTGGGCTTGGTGTCGATCTTGATGCTGTTGAAATTGACGCCTTCGATGGAGCGGTCGTTGGACTTCAGCTCGATGGTGGGCAGGGGCTTGTCACCGACGGGCTTCATGTCGGCGAGGGTCTGCTTGGCGAAGGCGCCGCCCTCATCGAAGACCTGCTTGAACTGCGGGCCCGCGCCGCGGTAGACGGCCACCTGCTGGAAGATGCCTTCTTGCCCGATCTTGGTGGGGGCGGCCATCCCGAAG
Source organism: Tepidisphaeraceae bacterium (assembly GCA_051962375.1). Classification (GTDB taxonomy): domain Bacteria; phylum Planctomycetota; class Phycisphaerae; order Tepidisphaerales; family Tepidisphaeraceae; genus RYN-431. The sequence goes on along the minus strand of JBQCCH010000040.1, from coordinate 5,482 downwards.
GTCATGCCGGTATTCGCCTGGAGGGCCGCGTGAACGGTATCGACCAACTTGGAGACCTGCTCCTGGCCCTGGAGCTTCTTGAGTTCGGCGATGACGGGTTGGGTAAGGTCATCGATGACTTTCATGGAGACCGACGGGTCGATCGTCGAGCCGCCGAACGCAAGATAGCGGACGGCAGGCAAGCCCAAGGTAAGGGGCTTGTCGGTGTTTTTAATGCTGGAGGCGAGCTTGCCGAGGTAGCTGTCGGGCTTGAACTCGCTCAGCAGCGTGTAGTTGAGCCCGGCATCGCTGATGTTGAGGCCGAACGTGGCGGTGTCAGCGTTGTCCAGGAACGTGTGGGCGGCGGCAAACGCCTGCGTGACAGCGGACTTAATCAGGGGCTTGTACTTGGGATCGACGGTAGTCTTGTTGTTCTTGTCGACCTCCTCGAGCATTTTGCTGAGGCCTTTCTCCAGATCGGGGAGGACTTCGGGAGAGATTTTCTTGAAGTTGGCGTACAGCAAAAAATCCTGGCGGGCCGATTCCTTGGCGCTGGTGCCGCTGGGCTTGAGGGTGGCGTCGGGCTTGGCGAGCAGCTTTTTCGAGGGGCTCAGGGCCGCGTAATCCCCCCAGTGGGCGAGGTAGGAGGGCTTGTTCTCGTTCGGGAGGGTGATTTCGGTGATGTCGCCATCGGTGTGGGCATCGCCGAAATTCGTGAGGAAGGCGGCGTAATCGGAAACGGGAATCAGCGCCAGCATCGATTCGTCGCTGGTCAGACCGAGTGGCTTGGGCGAGAAGAACGCGACGCCGAGCTCGCCGTTTTCATTGAGGCCCTTGGAAATGTTGAGCGCCGCTTTGAGCGAGGCAAGCGGGTCCTGCAGTTGGGGCGCGAACGGGTCGATGCCGTAATCCTTGGCAAGCTTGGCGATCTTGGCGCTGGTTTTGGACAAGGAGGCGACCTTCACGGCGGCCAAGGCCGTGTCGGGAACGCTTTCCAGGACATCCGCGCGGGCAAAACCCGCTGCCGCCAGAATCGCAACCAGGACGGCCGATTTCATTTTGCGCATTCGCTCAGCTCCCTTTGTAGTAAGTGATGGTGACGCTATCACGCGCGCGCGAAGGGGTCAACTATTTGCAAAGAACGCCAGCGGGGCTCGAAAGATTGGTTTTACGGCCGGTGCGATTACGATGAACTGCCCATGACCTTGTTCGAAAAAATCATCGCCAGGGAGATTCCGGCCACGATCCTGCACGAGGATGAGGCGACGATCGTGATCCAGGACATTCAGCCTCAGGCGCCGGTGCATTTTCTGGTCATCCCCAAGCGGGTGATTCCGACGCTGAACGACGTGACGGCTGCCGACGCGGGGATGGTCGGCGAAATGTTTCGGGTGGCGGCCAAGGTCATGAAGCAGCTCGGCCAGAGCGACTACCGCACGGTCTTCAACTGCGGGGCCGGCGCCCAGCAGACGGTGTTTCACCTGCACCTCCACTGCCTGGCGGGCCGCCCGTTCACCTGGCCGCCGGGGTAGGTTGAGTCGCCAGCGCCGATTGCGGGGCGAATACGAAAATCCGCGGATACGTCGCCATCACGGGGCGAATCCACTGCATCAGCTCGCCGTACGTCAGATCGCCCGGCGGGTAGACGAAAATCACTTTCGTCCACTGCGATTGCAGTGCATTGGCCTTTTCCGCAAAACGCTCGGGGGTCGCGACGTTGTATGACTCCAGCGTGCGCGGCTGCGTGGCAGCGGGTGCGTCGTTTTCCACCACGCGTTCCAGACGCCCGCTGAGCTCACCAGCGTCGCGCCCTAGGAACAGTTCCCACGGCTCACCGAGACGCGTGTCGCGATTGCGCCAGGATTCGTCGGGGAAAAACGCCCGCTGATACAAATTCCCGCCCTCCGGCGGATTGAGCTTGAGGCCGGGATTTTTTTCAAGGGCCATCAGGACGGCGTAGAGCTTGCGGACATCGACCACACGCATCCGCGGATCGATCGATACCGTCGTGAACCAGTCGGTTTTTCCGTCGAGATGCGTGGCGATTGAATCGACGAGGTGGGGAAGATCGCTGGCCTCGGCGATCACCGTGTGATCGCTGCTGAGCGTGTAGGTGATTCGCTGATCGCCGACCTTCGTGCTGAGCGAGATATCCCGCGACGTGATGGCGGCGTCGCCCTGGGCGGGCGTGAGCACGATCGTGACCAATTGGCCACGCGTCATGGGATGATCAGCCGCGGGGCGTTGAAAGCCGTAGACGCTGCTCTGCGTGGCCCGCCGCGGCAGATCCAGCACGGCCGCCGGATCGTTGTAGTCGGGAGCGATGGGCTTGTCGTCGACGACATCGGCGGCAAAGTTGGAACGCCCCTGCGAATCATTCGATCGGTACGAACCCGTGAAAACCAGGCCCGTGTGCGGCAGCGGCGTGTTGTGATCCGACTGGACGACCATATCTTCGGCCCGCACCGGTTTGCCGGCGATTTCAAAGGTCATCACCACCCGCGGGCCGCGCGGCCATTCGCGATTTTTGTCGAAGTTCACGGGCGCTCCGGGCGTGAGACCGATGAACCGCAAGGCGCTGTCGACATCCGAAGGTTTCGCCGACGTGACGGCCAGCGACTCGTAGTCTTTCCCCGAATTGAAGGGGGCTACAAAAAACTCAACCGGCTCGCTCGCACCCAGGCCGGTCGCGCAGGCGAACAGCGTCACAGTCTTGGCTTTTCGATCGGCGATGACGTCGTCGCTCACCAACACATCCTGCCGCCCTGCGGTGGCGGCCTTTGCCCGGGCGAATGCCTCGGCGATCGCCGCCTTGGCCGCATCGTAATTATTGCTGGCGGGTGACTCTTGAGCGACGGCTCGGGATACGCAAAACAGCGTGAGGAAAAGGCAGGCGAATCGCATGGCTGCCGATTCTAGCGGCTGAGTCCCGAGTTCTGCAGTCGCCGATCGTTGCGATGGAGCGCCGGTGGGACGATGGGAGCCGGGCTTTACCCTTGGAAGCTGAAGCTGGCTTCCATGCGGGCGTCGGGGCTGGGGAAATCGATCTTCCGGCTGGCGACGGCGGCCTTGCTGGCGGCCAGCTTCTGCATCAGCAGGGCCCACGTCTCCCGCTGGTACCGCAGAATTTGCAACGCTTCGTCCAACGCGCCCAGGTCGTGCTTGGTGTTCGCTTCCACCAGCTTGCGATAGACGAAGTTGTACAACCCCGCCAAATTGTTGCACAAATCGGGCGCCAGATCCTTTTTCAGACCGCACTGCAGTTCCAGGACGATCTGCTGGGCGCGGGTGAGGGCTTCGAAGCTCTGGTCGTAGGTCTTGGACTGCAGCGCCAGTTTGCCCTGCTCGGCAAAACGGACGGCGCCGTCGTACAACATCATCTGCAACTGCTCCGGCGTGGCCGTCAAGACTTTGGTGCGAAGATAGTTGGCTGCGGCTTGATTGCTCATCCCGTTCAGGCTTTCTGATCGTGCTGATTTTGTATCGGCCGAAATCCGACCGTAAATTGAAAGGCCAACGCGCTTTGGGGCGGATTTGACGCCAAATCGCGTTATCAGACGCAGCCGCGCAATTCTTGCCATCCACCCGCGGCCGGCCCCGCGCATCTTGCCCGGGTGTGGCCGGCCCGATACGCTGGCCCTTGCCGTCCGCGTAGCTCAATTGGATAGAGCAGCCCTTTCCTAAAGGGCAGGTTGCAGGTTCGATCCCCGCCGCGGGCACTGGGGTGGGTTTCCCCGGCTTTTCGCTGCCCCTGCTCCGGATTTCCATGGCCGATTCTCCTGTTTCCATGTCCCGCACCCTGCTGGATGTCCTCGCCGACCTCGCACCGGCCACCACCCGCACGCGCCTTCGCCAGTTGCTGGAGCATGGGCGGGTCCAGGTCAATGGCAAAATCGTTAAGGTTGCCAAAACAGAGGTCGGCCCCAGCGATCGCGTGGAAATTCTCCCCCGCGCCGCGGCCGCCGCGGTGGCGCCGATTCCCCGGCTGCCTTTTGCGATCGTCCATGAGGACGCCGACCTGGTGGTCATCGACAAACCGGCCGGCCTGCTGACCAGTACGGTCCCGCGTGAAAAGCGTCCGACCGCCTTGGCGGCCGTCCGGGCCTGGGCTGCGGTTCGATATCCCAAAGCCAGCGTCGGCCTGATTCACCGGCTCGATCGCGAAGCTTCGGGCCTGCTCGTGTTTAGCCTGAATCGCGAGGCCTTCGCGTCGCTGAAACAGCAGTTTTTTGAACACACCGCCCGCCGCGTGTATGCCGCGATCGTCGATCGTCCGTTGAATCCGCCCCAAGGCACGATTCATTCCCGCCTGGTGGAATATGTCGACGGCACCGTTCATGCCACGCGTACCAACCGCGGCGAGCCCGCCGTCACCCATTACGCGACCACCGCCACCGTCAACGGCCTGCACCTGCTTCGCGTCACGCTCGAAACCGGCCGAAAGCACCAGATCCGCGCTCATTTGCAGCAGCAGAACAGTCCGATCCTCGGCGACACGCTCTACGGCGGCTCTCCCGCGGCCCGGCTGATGCTGGCGGCCATCGAACTGGAACTGCGTCACCCGCGCGATGGCGCTGTCCGAACCTTCCAGATCCCGCTCCCCGAGCCGATCGCCGCCCGAATGCGCCCCGCGTGAGCGCCGGCTAACGGATGTACAGCAATAGCGCCACGCCCAGTCCGATCAGCCCGCACGATATGCCCGCGATCGCCTGCCAGCGTCCGTTGTTGACGGGGCTCGCGTTAATTTGAATCAGTGCGATCCCCCCAAACACCACCGCCAGCACCGGGACGATCAGCGTGCACGCGAAGGGCACGCCGATGATCCCCAGCACGAACGACGCAATCGCAAAGCCGTTAGTCGCCTGCAGCATATCGTCGGCCGTCCCTTCCATCGTGAAGGGCATTCCGCAGTGAGAGCAGTTATTCGCCGACACCGCGCTCAACCGCCCGCATTTGGTGCAGCGAATGCATTGGGACCCATCCTCCTGCCGCAGCACCCGCGGCGCTCGCTGGCCCGCAGCCGCGTACGCGTGAACCGGATGCGGGTCGGGCTTGATGATTTGCTTCGTCACCGCGTCACGAAGACGCCCGCTCCGATCCAGGATCGGGATCGTGATCGAGCTGCCGCAGGTCGGGCATTGTCCTTCCTGGCCCGACATCGCGTCGGTCGCTTCCAGGCGCGACGAGCAGTAAACGCAATGAAAGCCGAACCGCCGCCCGACCGCGCCCGTTGAACGACTTGCTGAAAGGCCCGTTGAACGACCCGAATTCCCTTCAGTCTCGCGCCGATGCGGGGGCGGCCTCAGCGATTGCGACGCTCCAGTGCCCATGGTGTCGCTGCCCCGGCCTGCCGTCGGTACGGTCACGGCCGTCAAGCATGTCGGGCACCGCACCAGCTTCCCCTGGCGCTCTTCCCCTGCCGACAGGCTTGTTCGACAAACTTGGCAATGGAAAAAAATCATCGCTTCCGCGCATTCTTCCATATCCGGTCCCGCTTGTCGCC
>JBQCCH010000039.1:0-2851 GCA_051962375.1 Tepidisphaeraceae bacterium | reverse complement strand
CGTCGCGCGCGAATTGTGCATCCGGCACGGCGGTGCCCCGTCCACAAGCGAGACCCGCTCGCCAGCCGGTAGACGACCCCATCCCTCGAGAAATCGCCGCGATTCCCCATCAGAACATCCATGACGCCGGCGCTCGGCAGGTCGAACGGGCTCACGCACTGAGTGAGGTGGCGACGGGAAGATGCTCATTTTCTAAGCGGCGTGTCCGCTGCGGCGTTTCGCCCGTTTTCGTCACGACCGAAAGGAAACTGCCGGGAAATTAAGGCATTTTCATCCGGCAACCGGTGCCGGCCCAGGATTTCGCTTGGCCCCCGCTCCCGCGTGGCACTGCGTTTGTAAGCGGTATTCCCGGACACAGGGACCGATCCCGGCGAATCTGCTCCGAACGATTCGCTACCTCTTCAGTCGAGGCGTGCGCTTCGATGGATCCTCCCCTGGGTGACCTCTACAGGAAGGAATGTTCGAGATGCTCAAGTCTTTTCGCAGGCACGTCGCGTCGCCGGCCCTGATTCTGGCGGCCGCCGCGGCATCGGTGGGATTCGCTACGACGGCCGTCCGCGCCGATGACGCCACCACCGCCCCGGCTCCCAAGAAAATCTCCTTCTCCGGCGGCTTCGATTTCTCGTCGCACTTCGTTTCGTTCGGCGGCGACGTCTGGGGCGGCGGCTATGACGCTTCGCCCTTCTCGCCCAAATCCGTCATGTTCGCCCATGGCACGGTGACCGCAAACCTCACTGATGCGGCAGCCGTTTTCGTCAACGTGTGGAGCGACCTGAATGACAACGTCCACAGCCCGATCGGCGGCCCGATTCAGGAAATCGACCTGAACGTTGGCGCCACCTACACGCTGGGGAACTTCACCTTCGGCGCCACGTACGCCTACTGGCAATTCGGCGGCGGCGCCGAGAAGGCCATCGAAGGCAGCGTCACTTACGCCGACAAAGACACCTTTTTCACCGGCTTCAGCATCAACCCCTCGGTGCTGGCGCACTACCGCTTTGACACCGAAGGCGATCTCAATGAGCACAACGCCTGCGTGATCCAGTTCGGCATCAATCCGACCTACACCTTCTTCACCGATTCGCAGTACCCGCTCACGGTCTCCGTGCCGATGCAGGCGGGCTACTTCACCGACCCGTACCAGGGCGGCAAGGGCGCGGGCTTTGGGTATCTGGACACGGGCGTGAGCGCCACGGTGCCGCTGGCCTTCATCCCGGCGGAATACGGGGCTTGGTCTGCGTCGGCAAGCGAGTTGTTCTATCACACGCCGCACTCCGACGTCCCGGGCAACGCCGAAACCAATTTCTTTGTCACGACGCTCTCCGTGAACGTCAGCTTCTAAGTTCCCCGAAGCAAGAACCCTTTCTGAAGGAGAAAACGAATGCTGAAAGATATCCTGACCCGAGCCTCCGGCGCGCTGGGCGTTGCGGTGGCGGCGGTCGCACTGTTCACGGGCGCATCGAATGCACGTGCGGAAGACACCGTCAAAATCGGCGTTCTTCACTCGCTCAGCGGCACGATGGCGATCTCGGAAACGTCGCTGCGTGACGTGGTGCTGATGGCTGTCGATGAAATCAACAGCGCCGGCGGCGTTAAAGTCGACGGCAAGATGTACAAGATCGATCCCGTCGTGGTCGATCCGGCCAGCAACTGGCCCCTCTTTGCCGAAAAGGCCAAGCAACTCATCGTGCAGGACAAGGTGGCCGTGACCTTCGGCTGCTGGACCAGCGTCAGCCGCAAATCGGCCCTCCCGGTGTTTGAGGCCAAATACTCGAAGGACGAAAACCCCTACGGCGGCGGCCTGCTGTTCTACCCCGTGCAATACGAGGGTGAAGAGCAAAGCCCCAACGTCTTCTACACCGGCGCTTCGCCGAACGAACAGCTCATCCCCGCTGCGGAATACATGATGAGCAAGGACGGCGGCAGCAAGAAGAAGTTCTACCTGCTCGGAACGGATTACGTCTTCCCGCGCACGGCGAACAAGGTGCTGAAGGCCTACCTGATCAGCAAGGGCGTCCCCGAAGCCAACATCGCCGAGGAATACACGCCCTTCGGTTTCAGCGACTACCAGACGATCGTCGGCAAGGTGAAGGATTTCGCCAAAGACGGCGACGCCTGCGTGCTTTCGACGATCAACGGCGACTCGAACGTGCCGTTCTACAAGGAATTCGCCAACCAGGGCCTGACGGCCGACAAGTGCCCGATCATGGCCTTCTCGGTTGCGGAAGATGAGCTTCGCTCGATGGAAACGGAAAAGCTGGTCGGCCACCTGGCCGCCTGGAACTATTTCCAGTCGATCGATACGCCGGAGAACAAAAAGTTCGTCGCCGATTTCAAGAAGTACTGCAAGGATCACAACCTTCCGGGCGGCGAGAACCGCGTGACGGACGACCCGATCGAAGCCGCCTACTTCGGCGTCTACGTCTGGAAGAACGCCTGCGAAGCGGCGAACTCGTTCGAGATCGACAAGGTGAAGCCGAAGATCCTGGGCCAGAAATTCATGGCTCCCGGTGGCGCGAAGATGATGGACCCGGTGAACCACCACACGTGGAAGCCGGTGCTGATCGGCTCGATCCGCGCCGACGGCCAGTTCGACATCATCTCCCAGACGCCGCTCGTCAAGCCCGACTCGTTCAGCCCGTACCTTCACTCGCCGGAAGAGTTGAAGAAGCTGACGGCGCCGGATTGATGACTGACCCGGCCTCGGGGATAGCGCGACCCATCCCCGGGCCTGTCTGATCCGATGCGAGCTTCGCATCGAACTTCATGCGTCGGGGACCCCAATAAAATTTAGGGAAGAGCGGACGAAAAAAGGGGAGTGTTTTTTTTTTTATACGACCACCGGGGATTT
>JBQCCH010000038.1:0-14373 GCA_051962375.1 Tepidisphaeraceae bacterium | reverse complement strand
GGTTGAAAGTTTCGACGCCAAAGGCATTCACCAGGCGCGGGTGGCGACGCGTCGGCTGAAGGCGGGACTGGACCTGGTCGCGCCGTTGATCCAGGGGCCGTCGATCAAGCTGGTGAACCGGGCCGGCCGACGCATTCGCCGACGACTGGGGCCGCTGCGCGATCTGGATGTGATGATCGAGCATCTTGCGACCATGAAGCTGCCCGCGAAACTGCAGCCGGCCACCGCGTGGGTCAGCGATCGGCTTGAAAAACAGCGGCGCGACGCCCGCGTCAAAGACTACGAAAACGGCAAACGACCGGCGAAGCACCTGGATCAGTTGGATGAATGGTGGCGTGCGCGTCACAAGCTGGAGGCCGAAGCGGAAGGGTTTGACCCGCTGGTGCGCGAGGCGCTGCACGCGGGATTCGCCGATTTCAAGGAGCAGGCCGACTGGGTGAGCGGGGTGGCGACGCCGCCGGAAGAAGCGGGCCCGGTCGATGTGCACCAGCTGCGTATCGCCGGCAAAGGCCTGCGGTACACCTTTGAATTGGCCGACGCGCACGGCCTGGATGTGCCCAAGGGCATCCTCAAGAAATTCAAGGCGATGCAGGAATCGCTGGGCGATTGGCACGACTTTGTCGTGCTGGTGGAGACGGCGTTGTCGGAATTTACGAAGCACGAATTGCCGCTGCATTCACCGGACCTGGCGGCGGAAGTGCTGGATTTGAGCAAGCTGTTCGTGCAATCGGCGAACCGGGCGCTGGCGCGATTCAAGACCCAGTGGAAAACCGACGGTGAAGCGTTGGCGACGGCCTTGCACGTGGTTGCGCCGCTGACGATGGATGCAAGCGACGGCATGACGACGCCGGGGATCGAGCCGGAGCCGCTGCCGATCCCGGTGGAGCAGGATTTGTCAGACGAGCCGGCGGGCGAATCGCTTAGCGAACATGGAACGGGTCGCGATCCTGCTCAGACACCCGAAACTCAAGCCCCCCCAGCCGCTGGCGGAGGGCCGGAAGGATCGCCCGGAGCGTGAGGCGCTCGCTGTTGCTGTGCAACGCGCACACGACGGTCACGCCGGCGCGGGCGGCCTTGAGGGCGTCGTGGTGGCGGAGTTCGCCGGTGAGAAAAAGCTGAGCGCCGGCGTTGAGGGCGGCATCGAGCAGATCACCGCCGGCGCCCGCGCAGACGGCGGCGCGGTCGATTTCACCGTGCGTGGGCCCGGCGACGAGCAGGTGCGGGACGGCCAAGGCTTTTTTGACCAAATCGAGCAGGGCGGCGCGATCGGCGGGTACGCGAAGCCGGCCCGTGCGCCCCATGCCCTGGCCGGTGGGTGGGGCATTGAGGGGAACGAGATCGAAGGCGGGCGTTTCGTAAGGATGATTGGCCTTGAATGCGGCGATGACGGCATCGAGCCGATCGACGGCGACGACGGTTTCGAGCTTGATCTCCGGCACACGCACCAGCCGGCCGGGCTCGCCGACGCGCGGCGCCGCGCCGGCCTGGCCGAAAAACGTGCCGACGCCGTGCGTGCGAAAACTGCAGGCGTCATAGTTGCCGATGCGGCCAGCGCCGGCATCGAACAGGGCGGTGGCGAGCGACTCGAGATGTTCTTCCGGAACGAACGTGACGAGCTTCAGCTCGCGCGAGTGCAGCGAACTCATCCGCAGCGGCCGGCGGTCGGTGAGGTCGAGCACGTCGGCGAGCACGTCGTTGGCGCCGCCGTCGATGGCGTCCCACGCCGTGTGGGGCGAATAAATCGCGATGCCGTCGCGGATGGCGGAAAACAGCAGATCGCTGGCCCCGCCGGCGGTCACGCGGGCGATCGGCTTGAACAGGGGCGGGTGATACGCGATCACCAGGTCGGCCTTGGCGTCGCGCGCTTCGGCGGCGACTTCGGGCGTGTAGTCGATGCAGAGCAAGACGCGTGCGACGTCGGCCTGCGGATCTCCCACGAGCAGGCCGACGTTGTCCCAGGATTCGGCCAGGGCCGGCGGGGCGAAGGCGTTGAGTTCCGCGACGACATGGCCGAGCTTCAGGCTCATCGCAGCGCCTCGCTTAATTGCCGGGTGACCGGCCCCGGAACGCCCGCGCCGATGGCCTTCTTTTCGACATGACACACGGGCATGATGTCCATCGCGCTGTTGGTCAGGAAGACTTCGTCCGCGTCGAGCAGGTCATTGATCGAAAGGCCCTGCTTCACGATCGGCGCGCTCAGCTCGGCGGCCAATTCGAGCACCGCGTGCCGGGTGGTGCCGGGCAAAACGTTGGACTTGGGGTACGGCGTTTTCGCGCGGACGGGTTCATCGCGAAGCTCCACCTGCGTGGGCGGCGTCAGCAAGGCGCCATCCTTCACGAGGAACACATTGCTGATGCTGCCGCTCTGCAGATAGTTATGGACATTGAACCAGAGCGCTTCACCCGCGCCGCGGCGGGCGGCCTCTCGAAGGGCGGCAAAGCGCGAGAAATAATCCAGCGTCTTATGCCCGGCCTGCAGGTCGTAGGGGTTCAGCTTCTGCTGGTCGAGCGCGATGACGGTCATTCCTTTGTCATAGAACTCACGCGGATAAGGCTCAAACGGAGTGGCCGTCAGCAGGAGGGTGGGCTCGGCGTGCAGGCCGTGGATTGGGTCTTGATGGGTGACGCCGCGGGTGATCGTCAGCCGCATGCGGGCGTCGCGCAGCTGGTTGCGCTGCAGCAGCTCGTTCGCGGCCGCGGCGATGACTTCGTCTTTGGGGATCATCGGGACAAACAGGATCTCGCTCGACTCGCGCACGCGGGCCAGATGCGCGTCGAGGCGAACGATCACGCCGTCCCGCGCGCGCATCGTCGTAAAGACGCCGGCCCCGTGAAGAAACCCCGTGTCGCGGACGGAAATCACCGCTTCGGCGTCTTCGACAAACGCACCGTTCAACCATGCAAAGCTCATGTCGACTAAGATAGCAGCCAAACGAGACTCGGCGAGCGTCATCGTTCGTTTTCACGGAGCAGCTGCTGGATGTAATCGCGCTGCGGGCCGGGTTCGGGGTGCTGGTGGAGCCATCGTTCGAACAGGGCCCGAGACTCCTTCGCGCGCACGGGGCCGACGATTTGCGGGAAATGGGCGGCGGGGCTGGTGGGCTTGCTGACCCGGCCCGCGCCGCCGTCGGCCGGTGCGGGAAGTGCGTAGACGATCCGGCTGACGCCGCTCAGGATGGCCGCGCCCAGGCACATCACGCAGGGCTCAAGCGTGCAGACCAATTGCAGGTCCTGGCAATCCATCGGGTAGCGGCCGGCGGCGTCGCGGAAGGCGGCGATTTCGGCGTGCATCGTGCGATCGCGCTTGGCGACAAACTCATTCCAGCCCCACCCGATCACCCGCCCCTGCCGGGCGACCACCGCCGCGATCGGCGCTTCGCCCAGGTCCATCGCCCGTTGCGCCAGGCGCAGCGCTTCGTCCATCAGTTCGTCTTGCGTCATGCCGGATGATAGTTCGCGCTATCCCCGCGGGCGCGGCGGGCATATGGTTAGGCGTGAGAAAGCTGCTAATGCTCTGGAACCGGCTGCACTCCAGCCTGTGGTTCATTCCAACGACGATGACGGCCAGCTTCGTGGTGCTGGCGGTGCTGCTGACGCAGGTTGATCTGCAAATCGGCAACGAGTGGACGCATCATTTCGGCTATCTGTTCGGCGTCGGCACCGAAGGCGCGCGTGGCATGCTGTCGGCGATCGCGACGTCGATGATGACGGTCGCCAGCCTTTCGTTCTCGCTGACGATCTCCACGCTGGCGGTCGCCTCATCGCAATATTCGTCGCGCGTCATCCGCAATTTCATGGCCGATTTGTGGAATCAGTGGGTGTTGGGGTACTTCGTCGGACTGTTTGCGTACTGCCTGGTGGTGCTGCGCACAATCCGCGGAGGGGATGACGAATTCGTTCCCGCGATCGCGGTGTTGGCCGGGCTGGTGCTGGCGTTGGTGAGCATCAATGCGTTGATCTTTTTCATTCACCACCTCGCTTCGTCGATCCAGGTTTCGGTCATCCTGGAGCGGGTCACGAGCGAAACGGTGGGCGTGATCGAAGGGTTGTTCCCCGAGCCGGTCGCCGAGCCGGCCGATGGGGAACTGACCGTGGAGCCCATGCCCGACGATTGGCATCCGGTGACGGCCGGCCGGATGGGGTATGTGCAAAGCGTCGATCCGGAATCGCTCGTGAAGTTGGCGGTAGAGCACGACACCGTGGTGCGGATGGATATGGACATCGGCGGCTTCGTCACGCCCAACAGCGTGCTGTGCTCGGTGCTGATGACCGAGAAGCCGGGTGATGGGCTGATTCGCAGCCTGCAGCGGGTGTATTCGATCGGCGGCTCGCGGACGGTGGAGGAGGATGCCGCCTTTGGGGTGCGGCAGATCGTGGACATCGCGCTCAAAGCGTTGTCGCCCGGCGTGAATGACACCACGACTGCCGTCATGTGCGTGCAGCATCTGGGGGCGATCGTCGAAGCGATGGCGGCCCGTGACATTCCGAATCGTTTTCGCGCCAAGGACGGCGTGCTGCGCGTGATCGCAAAGGGCCGGGCGTTCGACACGCTGGTGGCGCTTTGCTTTGATCAGATTCGACTCTGTTCCTCGCAAAACGTGGCGGTGCTGGTGGCGCAGTTGGAAGCGCTGGAGACGGCCGCGCGATTGACGGGGGTGGCGTCGCGCCGAAAGACGCTGATCGAGGCGGCCGAGCGAACGGCGGCGATCGCGGCGGATTCATTGGCGGCGGAATATGACCGGGCCGTGGTGCGGGCGGTTCTGACACGAACGCTTCGCTCGCTCAAAGATGCCCGGCCCGATGGGGCGGAGCTTCTGATTTGCAAAGCGCCGGTTCATGCCTCGCCACACCCAGGGCTGACAGCATCGCCCGCGCCTTGACGAGCGTTTCCTCATATTCGTCGGCGGGCGTGGAGTCGGCGACGATGCCGCCGCCCACCGGCACGTAAGCCATGCCGTCTTTGAGCGTGATCGTGCGGATGGCGACGCTGAATTCCATTTCGCCGTTCTCGATCCAGCCAATCGCGCCGCAATAGGCCCCGCGGCGGACGGGTTCCAGTTCCTCGATGATCTGCATCGCCCGAATCTTCGGGCAGCCCGTGATCGAACCGCAGGGGAATGTCGCGCGCAGGATGTCGATGAGTGAGATGCCGGGGCGGAGGATGCCTTCGACGGTCGCCACGCCGTGCAGGACGGTGGGGTGAGTTTCGATCGTGCGCGGTTCGGTGACGATCACGCTGCCGATCTCACAGATGCGGCCGAGGTCGTTGCGCTGCAGGTCGACGATCATAGCGAGTTCGGCGCGGTCTTTTTCGCTGTTGCGCAGTTCGTCGGCCATGCCGGGGGCGTTGGGGCGCGTGCCTTTGATGGGGCGGTTCATGATCTTTCGCCGGCCGTCGGGAAGGCGCGTGACGCGAAGGAAGCATTCCGGGGAGTTGCTGAGGATCTGGTGATCGCCGAAATCAAGAAACGCCCCGAATTCGGCCGGAAACAGTCGCTGGAGCCGTTGGTAGAGCGTCCAGGGGGCATCGGTCGTCGGGACGCGCAACCGTTGCGACAGATTGATCTGAAACACGTCCCCGGCCGCGATGTAATCAAGGCACTTGCGGACGGCCGCTTCGTAATCGTGCCGGGTGAAGGTTGAGGCGAATTCGATCGGGGTGCGGCGTTCGGGCGATTCAGCCGGTGCGTCGTGAATGGAGGCTGGGTCAATGGAGGCCGATTCGATGCTTTGCCAGGCGCCCGTCGCGAAGGCGACCGTCGGCAGACGCAGATCGTCCTGAGCTGCCGCGGGGAGCGATTCAAAGATGCGTCCCAGGTCGTAGCCGAAATCTCCGGCCCATCGTTCGTGTTGCGAAGCGGCATCGAGCTGCCGCAGCGCGTCCAGGGCGTGGTCGTTCCCAACGACGACGCCCTTCGGAATCTTGGCCACGGCGCCGCGCCAAGTGGGGCTGGCGGTTGCGGAATGAAAGGCGATCGCCGGTGCGTTCACGAGCGCATGGTAGTCGCTCCGGCGCGGGCTGCCAGTCGCGGGGCGGCGTGCGCGGGGCGGGTGAATCAAAAAAGGCTCAGGGAGCGAACTCCCTGAGCCTTCGGCAAATCAATTTGACCGCGGTGCGAATTACTTGATGAAGAGCATTTCGCGGTAGGTCGGCAACGGCCAGAGGTCGTCGGCGACGATGGTTTCGAGCTTGTCGGCGGCCTCACGCACGGTGGTGAGGGCCGGGAAGATCTCGGCACGGGCGTGCTTGGCGTGGTCATACGGCTCGCCGTCGGCGTGATGGTTTACGGCCTTGTCGAGCTTGGTGGTGGCGCTGACCAGTTCGTTGATGGCGCTGACGAGCGTGCCCAGCGTTTCAAGCCCGGCCGGCGACGCGGCGCCGGCGGCCTTGGCGGCGGCGACGCTTTCGCCGATTTCCTTCTGGTACCGCAGGGCAGCGGGAAGGATGTAGGTCTTGGCCATCATGACGGCGGTTTTGCCTTCGATGATCAGGGCCTTGACGTAGGCTTCGGACAGGATGTTGAAGCGGCTCTTGAGCTCGGCTTCGCTGTAGACGCCGTACTTGCTGAACAGTTCGATCGTGTCTTTGCGGACGATGACCGGAAGGACTTCGACGGTGTTCTTCAAGTTGGCCAAGCCGCGTTTTTCGGCTTCCTTGTGCCATTCTTCGGAGTAGCCGTTGCCGTTGAACAGGACGCGCTTGTTTTCCTTGTAGACCTTCTGGACCAGTTCCTGGATGGCGACATTGATGTCTTTGCCGCCTTTGACGGCGGTTTCCAGTTCGGTGGCCATGTAGTCGAGGGATTCGGCGACGATGGTGTTCAGGACGGTGTTCGGGCCGGCGATGTTGGCGCTGGAACCGACGGCGCGGAATTCAAACTTGTTGCCCGTGAAGGCGAACGGCGACGTGCGGTTGCGGTCGCCGGCATCCTTGGGCAGTTGCGGCAGGACCGAGACGCCGGTCTTGAACATGCCGCCGGCCTTGGTGCTCTTGGCGGAGCCGCCTTTTTCGATCTGGTCGAAAATGTCGGTCAGCATGTCGCCCAGGAAGATCGAGATGATCGCCGGCGGGGCTTCGTTGGCGCCCAGGCGGTGGTCGTTGTGCGCCGAGGCGATCGACAGACGCAGGATCTCGGCATACTTGTTGACCGCGCGGATGACGGCGGTGCAGAAGACCAGGAACTGTGCATTGCTGTGGGTGTCATGGCCCGGCTCGAGCAGGTTCTCGCTGTCGGTGCCCATGGAGAAGTTGTTGTGCTTGCCCGACCCATTGATGCCGGCGAACGGCTTTTCATGGATGAGGCAGACAAGGTTGTACTTGTCGGCCGTCTTGCGGAGCACTTCCATGATCAGGTTCTGGTGATCGGTGGCGAGGTTCGAGTCTTCGAACGTCGGGGCGATTTCGTACTGGCTGGGGGCCACTTCGTTGTGGCGGGTCTTGACCGGGACGCCGAGCTTGAAGAGTTCGGCTTCACACTCGGCCATGTAGGCGAGGACGCGCTCGGGGATGGCGCCGAAGTATTGGTCTTCGAGTTCCTGGCCCTTGGGGGGCGGAGCGCCGAAGAGGGTGCGGCCGGTGGCGATGAGGTCGGGGCGGGCGTAGTAGAAGTTCTTGTCGATCAGGAAGTATTCCTGTTCGGGCCCGACGGTGGTGATGACGCGGTCGACGCTCTTGCCGAAGAGTTTCAGGACGCGGATGGCCTGCTTGGAGAGGGCGTCCATCGACTTGAGGAGGGGGACTTTTTTGTCCAGCGCTTCGCCGGTCCAGGACAGGAACGCGGTCGGGATGACCAGCGTGCTGCCGTTGGGGTGGGTCATGATGTAGGCGGGGCTGGTGGGGTCCCAGGCGGTGTAGCCGCGGGCTTCGAAGGTCGCGCGCAGGCCGCCGGACGGGAAGGAGCTGGCGTCGGGCTCGCCCTGGGTCAGTTCCTTGCCGCTGAACAGCGCGATGGCGCCGCCGGTGCCGTCGGGGCTGACGAAGGTGTCATGCTTCTCGGCGGTGGTGCCGGTCATCGGCTGGAACAGGTGCGTGTAGTGGGTCGCGCCTTTTTCGATCGCCCAATCCTTCATGGCGGTGGCGATGGTGTCGGCGATGCTGGGATCGAGGGCGGCGCCCTTCTTGATCGTTTCCTGGAGCTTTTTGAAGACGGGCTTGGGCAGGCGCTGCTTCTGGACTTCTTCCGAGAAGACGTAGCTGCCGAACTGGTCTTTGATGTGGACGGACTTGAAGTCGAGCCGGTCGAGCTTGATCTTGTTCGAGACGATAGCGGCGACGGCAGACTGACGAGGATTGGCCATGGGGCGATTCTCCGGTCGTTAAAGGTATTCCGAGGCCGCCGCCCAAAAGGCGGCCATCGGAGCGCGGGAGCGGGCATTTTCGAGAGAGTCACGACATTGTCAAACCCGTCCGTCCGGCCGCGTGACTGGCCTTGGGTGCGCCCCGGGCTTACTGCAAACGGCGTGCAAATGCCCCCGGCGCCGGCGGGGCTCCCCAGGAATGCGCGCAAAATGGGCAATTGCGTCAGTTCCCCGCCATCTTGCTTAATTCGTGGGCGGCCGGGGCGAGAAATCGAGATTTGGATGGGCCTTGGGTTGAAATGGATGCCGGCGGGCGGCGACTTCATATGAAACCGCCGCGCGGGCGTCCCGGGCGGGGGCTCGTCGGTGGGATGGGGAAGCCGCATGTCGAGAGGCTTGCGATCGCGAACCGTGCCGTTACGCCGCAGCGCCGGCGTGTCAATTTGTGGAGTCTGTTGTTTTCAGCGTTTGGCGATTTGGTTAAAGTAAGGCTCTCTCGGCTACTGCCGTTCCGGGGGCGGTGGTGGCTCGAACGACAACCCCCTTCGCAACACGCTTGAGTGCATTTATGAAACACGTGATGGACCTGGAAACGCTCGAAACCCGCAAGCTGCTGTCGGTGTCGCCCACGGCCAGCGTGCCGAAAACGCTGACCGTGATCGGCCCGACGTCGGGCGTGACGGCTGCGTCGGCGACGCCGGTCTTTACGACGCTGACGGGGTCGGTCAGCGGAAAATCCGAAGAGACGTCGATCGGGCTCGATCTGGACACGTCGCTGGCGATTCACGTGAACACCAACGGCACCGGCAGCATTGATGCCACGCACCTGGCGCGGGCGTCGGTGGTGGTCACCGACACGACGACCAACACCGTGGTCAGCTCATCGGCGGACGTCAGTGCGCTGTCGAAGGTCATCACCTCGGGCGGCGGCGACGTGATCGTGGTGTCGTTCAAGAACCTGCTGACGGCGAACCACGATTATACGATCGAAATCAATGCGGTCGGCACGCCGTCGAATTACGTCGTGCGGACCACCGACGGCAGCGGCAGCACGAATTTCGCGGACACGACGTTCACCTTCTCGACCGGGAGCTATTTTGCTCAATCCTCGTTGAGCTCAAAATTCACGCTGCCGGCAACGCAGACCAACGCGGGGAGCAAGAGCTTTACGGCACTGACGTGGGGCCCGGACGACAAGCTTTATGCCGCCGACACGCGCGGATACATCTACGTGTTCACGCCCGGCAGCGACGGCACGCTGGGCACGCCGACCGTCATCACCACCATCCGCACGTACTACGGCGGCGATCGGCTGATCACGGGCATGGCCTTCAAGCCGAATTCGACGGCGACGGCGATGGATTTGTGGGTTTCCAGCGGGCAGTTCCGGTTCGGCAACAATCCGAGCGGCAGCGACCCGGTGCAAAAGTCGGCGGACAATTTTACGGGCGAGATCGATTCGCTCTCGGGCTCGGGGCTGGTGAACCTGCAGCCGCTGGTGATCAACATCCCGCGATCGGTCAAAGACCACATGAACAACCAGATCGTGTTTTCGCCCGATCTGCACACGGCCTATTTCGGCGTGGCGGCAATGAATGCGATGGGGGCGCCCGATTCCACCTGGGGCAACCGCCCGGAGAACATTTACTCGGCCACCATCATGCAGCTGCGCACGAGCGGGGCGGCCAGCGTGTATGCGTACATCCGCGACCACGGCCCGGTGAATCTGCTGATCGACGGCGGCAACAACGCCACCGGCACGGATCCCTCGACCACGCACTACAACATCTTCAAGGGCATGAACCCGCTGCGCATCTGGGCGGACGGTGTGCGAAACGATTTTGACATGGTGTTCGCCAGCAACGGGCACCTGTATGCGGCGATCAACGGCTCGAGCTCGGGCGGCAACACGCCCGCCACGCCGAGCGATTTGTCGACCGTCCCCACGACGTACCGGCCCGACAAAGACATCAACGGCCTGACCTACACCGGGCCCACCGCGCCGGCGCTGACGAATGTCAGCACCGTCGAAGAGGACATGCTGCTGGACGTGACCAACGGCGCCTATTACGGCCACCCGAACCCGGCGCGCGGCGAATACGTGCTGGATGGCGGCAACCCCACGAGCGGCGTCGATCCGTATGAGTTTGTCGGCAACGGCACGAACGGTTACTCCACCGGGCAGCAGCCGGACCGGAACTACACCCAGCCGGTGTACGATTTCGGGCTCGATTACTCGCCCGACGGCATGATCCAATACAAAGCGGTCGGCGGTAAAAACACCGATTTGAACGGCTATCTGCTCGTCTGCCGATACAGCAGCGGCGGTGACGTGCTGGCCTTGCAGCCGAAGGCGGACGGGTCGATCGGGCAGGTTCAGGCGCGGATTGACGGCCTCACCGGGCTCGGCACGCCGCTGGACATCATCGAAGACCCGAACACCGGCAACCTGTACGTCTCCGTCTTGACCGACGAAACCGGCAACAGCAGCAACAGCGGGGCGATCCTGCTGATGAAGCCGATCACCACTACGTCCAGCGGCACGCCGACGGCGGACATCAGCACCACGCTGCTCAAGACGCATCCCACCCCCGGCGACACCAACGGCGAAACCCAGCACGTGACGCTGACCAACACCGGCACGGGCGATTTGATTGTCGACCGCTCCTCGACGCGCATCGCCGGCCGGCAGCGGAAGAATTTCATCGTCAGCAACCTGCCGACCGACGACATCACGATCGCCCCGGGGGACAGCTTCACGTTCTTCGTCAAAGGCGTGCTGGCGGCTGGGTCGACGACGACGGCGGCGGCGAATCTGCAGATCAAGGTGAACGCCCCGAACGCGACGAACGGCTACGTGAGCATCGGGCTGCGGGCGATTCCGCCGGTCGCGGGGCTGCAGGCGAGCTCGGCGTCGGTCTTTTCCCAGGGAACGCCCGTGGCGGCGTCCAAGTCGCTGATCGGCAGCGACGTGGTTTCGCAATTGAGCACCAAAGACGTGAACTTCGGTTCGCTGCTTTCCTAAACGGCACCCAGAACGACACCAGGCAATCTACGACAGCACCAGAGAAGGACGACTATGCGACACGGCGTGATGATCGAGGAATTGGAATCGCGGGACTTGTTCTCGTCGTCGGTGACGACGATCGGGCAAACCAGCGGCGTCACGCCGGCGGCCGCCAGCGCGGGCACGCTCGCGCTCGGGCCCAGCGTCGTCTACTTCAATGCGGTGCGTTCGTCGAACACGAGCGGCAGCAGCAGCGGGCCGAACAGTTCGACGTATGAATTGCGGGTCTACAACACCAGCACGACGTCGCGGCTGCTGATCCAGCCGTACGCGGTGAAGATCGAAGGCGCCGACGCCGACCTGTTCAGCATCGACAGCACGACGTACGACAACTCGACCGGCATTTCGATGGCGCCGGGGCGGCAGATCAACATCACGATCAAGTTCACCGCCGACGACACGCCGGGCACAAAGACGGCGGACATCCGATTTGCCACCAGCGACCCGCGGCATCCGGTCGTGAAGTGGCCGCTGCGGGGCCTGGTGACCAAGGGGGAAGGCACCACCTATGAGCCGTCGCTGCAGGAAGTGTTCAATTTCTTCCAACTCGGCGGGTCGGCGGGCATCAACGCGGGCGAAGTCGCCAACAGCAGCAACCCGTACTTCGTGCCCTCGGGCACGAGCGATCAGGTGGACATCCAGACGCTCGTGAAGGCCGACGCCAGCAAGCCGGTCATCCTGCGGCCGCTGGCGGAATTCACGAACCACGCGACGCCGGTCGTGCGCATGGGCTTTTACACGCCGGGCCAGCTCGACAGCGAAAAATACCTCTGGTACTCGCCAAGTCAATCGTCCCAGTCGGTCGCGCCGTTGGTGTATGGCCAATCGTCGTTCGATCCGGGCACCGCGCCGTTCGGGCTGGTGACGCAGTATCCGTATTTCACGAACACCGGAACGAGCGTCACGACGCAGAA
Source organism: Tepidisphaeraceae bacterium (assembly GCA_051962375.1). GTDB lineage: Bacteria > Planctomycetota > Phycisphaerae > Tepidisphaerales > Tepidisphaeraceae > RYN-431. The sequence goes on along the minus strand of JBQCCH010000038.1, from coordinate 2,094 downwards.
CAACCTGGTCCGCAACGTCTACAGCGAAAACGACCTGAACAAGACGTGGGACAACAGCTCGCTCGTGCACATGAAGTTCTATCCCTACAAGGATCAGAACGGCAACACGGTGCCGAACGCGTACATCGTGGCGGAAGAGGAATACAGCGTCGATTCGGTGTCTGACAGCCAAGACCTGATCTTCGTCGTCACGAACGTGAAGCCCTCGGGCCTGAACCAGCCGACGCTGAGCTATGAAAACCTGACAGGGTATCCGACGAACGACACGATGGCCTTCAACATCGTGCAGACGCCGGACCCGGACGTGGGCAACATCACGCGGACGAGCAACACCTTGCGGATCCGCAACAGCGGGACGCAGCCGCTGATTTTTTCGACCGGCATTTCGGGCGATTTCACGATCGCCAGCGGCGGCGGCTCGAACATCACGGTCGCGCCCGGCGGTTCGAAAGACATCAAGGTGACGTTCATCGCTTCGAGCGGAGCGGGGGTTCACTCCGGGTTCCTGACCCTGACCACGAACGACCCGACCCAGCCGACGGTGCAGATCAACCTGCACGGCAATTGGCAGCAATATTCCGAGCAGACGCCCGATCCGACGCACGTGTACCAGGAGCCCGACGCGGACGTGATCGTGAACCAACTGCTGGGCTACCAGACGGCGATCCCGACCAAGGCGCAACTGAAGGCCAGCAACGGCACCGGCGCCCTGGCGGGCGAAGTGGCCGCGCCGTATTTCATCACCGCGGATACCAGTGCCGCGGTGACGGTCGAAGAATTGGCGAGCTGGCACAATGAGTCGTACACCGCATCGGACGGCGTGACGAAGCTGCCGACCAACAGCTTCCTGAGCTGGTTCACCAAGGGCAGCACCACCTACAACACGGTGCTGACCGACAAAGCCAACCAAGGTCAATCGGTGTTGCCGATTTCCAACACCGGCACGGGCCCGGCGAGCGGCACGTTCCATCCGGGGACGGCCGCCTTCGGGTTGGCGGTTGAAAACCTGGACTACACGGACTGGACGCTGAATGCCAACAACATTCACACGTTCCGCTTCTTCCCGGCCCGGGACGAGCACGGCATCCTGATTCCGAACACGTATATCGTGCTGCACGATTACGACCGATCGTTCACGAACTTCGATTACCAGGACGAAATCTATCTGGTGACGAACGTGATTCCGGTGGGGCAGATGAAGACGCCGCGAACGGTGTATGCCCAGCCGCGGTCGGACGGGAACTTGATCAACTTCACGTCGACGGACGATGGTCCGAAGGTGTACGGATTCAACGTGTATCGCCAGGACACGCCGGCCGGGGCGTATACGCTGTTGAACGGCACGCCGCTGGCGCGTCGTCCGAGCGGGTCGTGGGTCGACACGACGGCCGTCGCCGGACAGACGTATTACTACTCGGTGACGAGCGTGGGCAACGGCGGCGTGGAATCGGCGCCGTACACGGTGAAGGTGAACTGATCGGCCGACGCTTAACGCGTACGAAACGACCCTGCAGCCGCGACGATGTTCGTCGCGGCTGCGATCGTTTGCGAGGAGGAGGGGCTTTTGAACGGGGTGGCGGACATTTCGATTGGGCAAATACCGGGCATCACTAATGGGCTACAACATTGCGGGGATTTTCGCCGCTTTTTTGGTTGGCCGGCGGTAGAAAAGGAGGGGGGCGTTTTGGCTCTTTGGCAATTGAAGAGGCGGGCTTGCGGTTGGGACGAGTGAATTCGTGAAACGGGGGGCTCCGTACTTCGTATTGCGTACTGCGTAAATGTTGCTTGCCGGGGTCGGGCTTTGTGGTTTTGTGGTGGCGATAAGTGGTGTGGCGGTCTGGGCAAGGGCCGTTGCGCTGGCGCTCAGGTGGAGCGGCCTTGGAACTGGTGGCCGGGCCGGGGGTTGGGGCGGAATTTGGGTCGAAAGTGAAAAGAAAAATGGCAGGAACGGCCGGACGGGTTTTTCGATGACTTAGGCCGACGTCGCGACCGCGGGGAAGCGCGGGGGTTGGTGGGTTTGTGGTTTCTTGACAGTCTGCGGCGTGATAGGGTAGCGTCGCTCAACTAACCCGCGAGGACTCAACGTGATGCAAT
>JBQCCH010000037.1:0-2140 GCA_051962375.1 Tepidisphaeraceae bacterium | reverse complement strand
AGAACCGCGAGATCGACATCTCGATCATCCGACCCAGGATCGGCCAGCGCAATCGATGGGGGTAGGCCAGTTCGCAAAATGCGGTCGTCCGCACCGCGCCGACTTGGGCGTCATACAAAAGCCGCAGGTAGAACGGGGCGGAATCAATCACGCGGGGGCGGGAGATTTTCAGCAAGTCGCCCCACCGAGCCTCTTCGGGATACCGAAGCAACATCGCCGTCTGCCGCTCAGCGAAAAACGTCGGAGACACCTGTGATTCGGCCAAGCCCGCGGCATCAGCGATCACGACATGCGATTCGGCCTGCAGCGAAGCCGCCTTCGGCACGGCGTAGTGGAAGGTGATCACCCGATCGTCCGCAATCGCTCGGCCCCAAAACCACCACGAAAGCCCCGGCCCCAGCGGGCCAGAGCCGTAGTTGTGGTCGTGATAGCCCCGGCCCGTGAACGCGATCCGCTCGCCGCCGGGCAAGTCGATCGCCCCGCTCACCCGACACGCGGGATTCGCGATCACCCAGTGATGCTCGGCGCCAGTCATGCGGCGCGACAAAAATTGCCGCTCCTCCGGCGGATGATCGAACATAGGCTCAAAGCGAAGGTCGGCCGCCAGTTTTTGGTCCAATCGTGTTTTCGGCCCTTGCCAAGTGAGTGCCCAGGGAGGGCCTTCCACATGCAAATCCAGCCCGCCGGCCGATCGCGACAAATGGTTTTCGCCGATGCGCACGGCAACGTCATCCCGGCTTGCCGAATACCGTGCCGCCGGATGCTGCGTCATGAACTGGGCGATGATTTTTCCGCCCCGGTAGACGACGAAATAAGCGCACGGGAAATCATCCGGCACCGACGGCTTAAGGTGCGTCGGTCGCTCGCGGAACCGAAAATAGGCGCGAAGGTACCCGGGATGAAATACGAAGCCGTGCAGGAAGATCGCAACGATTTGGGTGTCGGTGGCGGGATCCTCGGCATCGAAATACCACCACTCATACCCGCCCGGCGCCCGCACGTCGTGCGATGCGTCGGCCAAAGAATTTTGCATCAGCAAGGAATTGGGTGCCATGTTCATTCGTGGGCTTGCAAGTTGGGCGATTCGGCGCGACGGACCTGCCGCCATGCGGAGAAGACGCGCCGCAGCTTTTGTCCGAAATTCAAATGCGCCCGTTGGCGGAAGACGTCGTAATGTTGCCTTTCTATCGCCCGAAGAATTCCACCGTAAACGCTCGACATCACGCTCGCGGTGAAGCGAGACCCGTCGTTGGCGATCATCGGCAACCCCTTCGCCCCCTCGGCGTAGAGTTCGCGTGCACGGGCGATCTGAAAACGCATCAGTTCCTTGAAATGAGCATCCACTTCCTTCCGCTGAAGGGCGGCTTCGCTATAGCCGAACCGGGCAATTTCATCCGCCGGCAGAGAAATGCGTCCGCGGTCGGCGTCTTCGCCGATGTCGCGCAGAATATTCGTCAACTGCATCGCATTTCCCATCGCGATCGCGTAGCGATGGGATCGCTCATCGTAAAGCCCAAACACATGACACATGATCACGCCCACCACACCCGCGACGTGGTAGCAATACCGCTCCAGCGACGGCCAATCGGCGTAGCGATGAATCGTCAGATCCATCCGGCACCCCTCGGCCAGTTCCTGGAACAGCCGCTTGGGAATTCGGCACCGGTTCACGGTGATCGCAAACGCACGCAACGCCCGGTCACGCTCGGTCGGCTCATTGGGCAGGTTGCCGTCGTAATCCGCATCGAGCAGTTCGTCGAATTCCACCAAGCGCGCCACCTGCTGCTCGGCATTCGGCGCTTCATCGACGGCGTCATCCAGCAATCGGCAAAACGCATAGACCGCATAGGCGTGAGCCCGCTTGGCGCGGGGGAGAAAATGCGATGCGAAGTAAAAACTGCGCGCGTGCCGCCGGCATATCTCGCGGGCGGCTTCAAATTCAGCGGCTTCAGCCTCGGCAGGAGCGGACTCGATCACGCAGACACTATAGCCGCCGGCCCGATGATCAACAGTCGGGCGACGATCAAAGATTTGTCAGTTCGCCATCGATCTGTGAAAGCTGCCGGGCGATCTCCGGGTCTTGTTGCACGTCATCGTCGACCGTACGCACCGCATGCAGCACGGTGGTATGGTCGCGCCC
>JBQCCH010000036.1:0-18066 GCA_051962375.1 Tepidisphaeraceae bacterium | reverse complement strand
CAAGAAAGCGGCGAAGCGGGCATCGGCGGGGACAAGATCTTCATCGACGCCAACAACAACGGCACGCTCGACCGGGGCGAATCGTATGCAATCGCCAACGCCAAGGGGGCTTTTACGATTCCGAACCTGGCGCCGGGCACGTATACCGTCCGCCGGGTCGCGCCGCCGGGGTATGTGTTGACGACCGGCGCGTCGCTGACGGTGACCGTAAAGGCGAATCTCACCACGAGCGGCCTGCTGATCGGGCTGCGCAAGAGTGGATCCCCCGGCGGTGGCGGGACGGGCCATACCGGGTCAATCCAAGGGCGGGTGTTCGGCGACACGAATGCGGACGGGCATCTGGATGCCGGCGAGATCGGCGCGGCTGGCAAGGTCGTGTTCCTCGACACCAACAACAACGGCCACCTCGACGCGGGAGAAACGTCGACAACCACTGACAGCACCGGCAATTTCAGCTTCACCGGGCTCTCTCCCGGCACGTACCATGTGCGGCGTGTCTTCCCGAGCGGCTACACCTACAGCACGACGCTGATCAATGAAGTGCTCACGGACGGCGAGCACGCGACCGGGCTTCTGATCGGCTCGAAAACGACATAACCCCCGTCGGCCGCCGATCTTTTGTGCTTCGGTCTCCTTGATCGTTCGGTACAATGCGGGGGATGGTCCCGCCGACCCCATCCCCGGCGACACTCCCCACCCGCACGCGCGGCTCCAGTCGGCTGCGCGGGCAGGTGGTCTTCATGTACGCGTTCGACATCGCCTACGACATGCAGCGGCAGGGGCTGCGCGAACTCCTAGGCCAGCCGGTCGGCACGTTCACGATGGACGCCTCCAAGCGTTCGCCCAAGCAATTGTTTTTTTACCGCCCCCAGATGGTGCGGCTGCCGCCGAGCGAGAAGTTCTCCAATCGCGGGCTCGTGCGGATGGAACGCTCGGTCAAGATCATGCCGATCGGCGCGATCACCATCAGCGTGAACGTGCCGTTCGAAGTGGACGACATACGCGAACTGGTCGAATACCACGACATGCGCTTCACGGACGGCTCCAGCATCGCCGACGACGCGCGTGCGCTCGGCGAACAGGTGCGCACGGAGTTGCTGCCCTACCTGATCAACCCGGTGCCGAAGATCGATGACGTCGAAGCCTACACCGTCTTCTGCATCGAAGGCCCGCTGCGAAAACTCTACGAGGGTGAAGAGCATGACATCTCCGCCGAGCAGTGGCTGCAATCGCACCGCCGCGATGTGGCCGCCGTGCTGACGCAGGAGGAAGACCCGGATCTGCTCAGCGCCCAGGAAGCGGATGAATCGTCGAGCAAGTATTTCAGCTATTACCAGGACGACATTTGCGTGATCGACTGGGATGCCGCACTCATCGTCGACGACCCGCGCGAATTCGACGAAACGCTTTACATCATGGAGCTGGCCAATCTGCAGTTGGCCGAGCTGGAAGCGTATGACAAGCTGCTGGATGACGCGGTCGATGGGGCATATCGCGATCTGAAGCGTGTCGCCCGGCTCTTCCGCGGGCAGACGCAGCGCAACTTGCGCGAACTGCGCATTGATGCTGCCCGCATTAATGATGAGTTGTCGAACATCACCAAGTTTTTCGGGGATTGGCACCTGGCGCGGCTTTACCAGGGCATGGCCGACCGATTTCACATGGCGGATTGGCACCGGAGCGTGCGGGCCAAGCTGCAGGCGATCGACGAGATTTATCAACTGATCCACAGCGACTCGGTCAACCGCACGATGGTCTTCCTCGAATGCGTGATCGTGATCCTGTTCATCATTGAGATCGTGCGGACGTATTAGCATGCCGGCCCCCGCTCCCGATCGAATGGCCCGCTGGTTCGCCCTTTCGCTGCTTGGCGCCTTGGCGCTGGGCGGATGCCGGCGCGAGGCGCCGCCGGTCATTGAGGATCGCAAACTGGTGATTTGCGCGACCGAATTCCCGCTGGCCGACATCGTGCGCGAAGTGGGGGCGGACCATGTGCAGGTGGATTGGTTGATTGACCTGGGCGATCCGATTCTCGGCTACACGCTCAATGCCGAGGACCGCGGGAAGCTGCGGCAGTCGGACCTGGTCGTTTGCGACAGCACGCAGCGCACGGAGCCCTGGGCGGCGGCGGAAGTGGCGCGGTTGCGCGGGGCGGGGTCGGTGATTTCGTGCAATACGCTCCCGGGAGCGCAGAACGTTTCGGCGAACGGCATTCTGTATCTTGATCCGCAGATCGCCCGCGCGTTCGCGGAGAGCGTCGTCGACACGCTGATCACCCACCGGCCGCGGTACGCCGAGGAATTTCGACAAAACGCCAAGGCGTTCGTCAGCCGGCTCGATGCGATTGTGGCGAAGTATCCAAAATCCTCGTTCGGCCCGTCGAAACCCGTCGTGCTGTCTAGCTTGTTCACGCCGTTCATGGAACGGTTCGGCGTTCGTCCCATTGAGGTGGATGCCGACCCGCTCTGGATCACGCCGGAAGCGATCACCGCCATCCGCGGGAAGGCGGCCGCCGAGGGGTCACAAACCCTGTTGATCCCCTTCGACACGCCGCCCGGCACGCGAAGCGATCTCGCCCGGCGGACAGGGCTTACGGTGCTCGCGATCGATCCGCTGGGCTTCCGGAATTTTGAGCAACACGGGTCGTATCTCGACCTCTTGCGATTCAATCTCGAAGAACTCCGTCAGGCGACGCTCCCGAACCTCGCGCAATAATTGCCGGCCGACTTAGGTTGGCGGAGTTGTGGCTGGGTGGAGCGGAGATTCGTTTGGCGGGCGTTAAAAAAGCGCAAGCGGATATTGATATCTCAATCGGTGAAGTTACCGTTTGCATTCTTACCCGTGAGTCAAAGCACCGCCATACCCCGTTCACGTCCTTCCGAGGCAGTTGCGGACCCGACCCCGTCGCAGGAAGTTCTTGCGCCGGACGTGTCGAACAAAAGGCTGCTGCTGTGGATGTTCGATTTCCTGAAACCGGTCCGCAAATACGCCGGCTGGTGCTGCCTGCTGCTGGCGGTGGCGATCGGCGTTGAGGTGTACACGCTGCAGATCACCGGCGCCACCGTGAACCACGTCTATGCGATGCACCCGAATCCCGCGGTGCGCGAGCAGGGCTTGCGGCATTGGTATTTTTCGAACGACGTTGAGCCGCTCAAGCTGCGATACCTGATCCTCAAGCTGAGCATGTTCGTCGCCGCCATGGCGATCCTTCGCTACATGCGCGAAGTGTCGAACATGCGGTTCAGCATGAACATGGTCTATTACATCCGCGAAGCGGTGTATGACAAAGTGCAGCGCGTCGGCTTCGGGTTTCACGACGCGATCAGTTCCGGCCAGCTCATCAACCGGTCACTGAGCGATCTGCAGAACGTTCGCGCGTTCACGCAGACCGCGCTGCTGACGTCGCTGGAAATCGTGCTGGTCGTGAGCGGGTACATCATCCTGATCGTCACGAAGAACCCCTGGGTTGCCGTGATGGCAATCATTCCCCTGCCGATCTGGACGATCTACATCCTGAAGTTCAGCCGCAAGGTGCAGCCGGCCGCCAAAGCCGTGCTGGAGTCGGAAGACAAGTCGGTGCAGGTGGTGACCGAAAACATCGCCGGCGTGCACGTGGTGAAGGCCTTCGCCACCGAGCAGCAAGAAATCAGCAAATACACCGCCGCCATCACGCAATTTCAGAAATGCGTGCTGAACCGCGTGCTGTTGTTCGCGAATTTTCAGCCGGTGATCCGGGGCATCGCTTCGGCAAGCCACCTGTCGCTGTTTTTCGTCGCGGGGCTCATCATGATCGTGTCGCGCGATCACGGCGGCACGAAGATGAGCGTGGGCGACCTGATGATCCTCGGCGGCGCCATGGGCGCGATCCTCGGCCGGCTGCAGCAGGTCGCCACGATCAACGAGCAGTATCAAAACGCCATTGTCTCCGCGCGGCGGCTGTGGGAAGTGCTCAATGCGCCCGCGACCGTGCCCGAAGCCCCCACTGCCGCCCACCTGCCGCGCCAGGGGATGGGCGAAATCGTCTTTGAAAACGTCAGCTTCGGCTACGACAAGACCAAGCCCGTGCTGCACGACCTGAGTTTCCGCATCCCGGCCGGCGCGATCGTCGCGATCGTGGGGCCGACCGGGGCGGGCAAGTCATCACTGGTGAGCCTGGTCGCCCGCTTTTACGACCCGGACCAGGGACGCGTCCTGATCGACGGCGCCGACCTGCGCGACCTTCGGCTCGACAGCCTGCGCACACAGGTGAGCTTCGTCTTTCAGGAAACCTACCTGTTCAGCGACACGGTGGCGGCCAACATCGCGTACGGGCGGCCCGGCATCAGCCGCGGCGACGTGGAGGCGGCCGCGCGGTTGGCGCAAGCGCACGAATTCATCGAAAAACTCCCGAACGGCTACGACAACCTGCTCGGCGACCGCGGGACCAACCTTTCCGGCGGTCAGCGCCAGCGGTTGGCGATCGCCCGGGCGATCGTCACCAACCCGCGCGTGCTGATCCTTGACGACGCGACCGCCGCCGTCGACCCGGAAACCGAGGACCTCATCCGCCGCGGCATGCGGCTGACGCTCATGGGCCACACGACGCTGGTGATCGCCCACCGCATCAGCACTGTGAAAACCGCGGACCTGGTACTGGTCCTGGAAAACGGGCGCTTGACGCAGATGGGCACGCACGAACAGCTGATGGCCGAGGAAGGGCATTACCGCGAGATCGCTAATGTGCAGTTGACGCCCGACACCGAGCCCCGCCCGCTGGTTGATCCCCCCTCGCACATGGACCGCGTGCGCAACCCACGCACGGTGGTCGCCGCCAAGGCCACCGCCCGGCATGTGCTCGATGAGGAACTGGAAGAAACCCCCTGACCGCACCGCCGCACCACCCATGAGCGCAATCCTGAACGCCATTTTCCGACGCCAGAAACCCGCCCCCCAGGCCGCGGTGGAGAGCGATGACGAGACGATGATTCGTCCCATCGAATGGTCCCTGCTGCGCAAGCTGCTGCGCGGCCTGGCGCCGTACAAGTGGCAATACGCGCTGGGCATCACCATCTGCTGGGTGCAGGTGGCGATGGACATGCTCGGGCCGCAATTCGTGGGGGCGATCGTCGATTTCGTCGGCGATTACCTGGGCGCGCGGCAGCACGGCGGAACATTGTTCATCGAGCGCGTGCTTCATCGGATTTCCGGCATCTACAGTGCGGCAGGCCTTAATTCGAACCAGGCGGTGAAATACCTGCTCATCATCATCGGCCTGTGGGCGGCATCGGTGGTGGTTTCGCTCATCACGCAGCGGTTTGTCATTTTGATCGTGTCGCGGGCGGGCGAATCGGTGCAGTTCGATTACCGGCAGCGCATCTTCAAGAAAATGCAGGCGCTGGACATGGGCTATTACGACCGCACCAAGCTTGGCCGCATGATCAGCCGGTGCACCAGCGACGTGAACGGCATGCGTGAAGCGAACGTCTGGGGGCCGGCGCACATCATCATCCAGAGCTCGATGATCATTTACGCCGCCATCGCGATGGCGACCACCAGCCTCTCGCTCTTTCTCGCCGTCGCGTGGATCGCGGTCGTGCTGTTTTTCGTCAACCGGTACTTCATCCGCAAAACCGCCACGCAATGGCAGATTGTGCGTGAGGGCTTCACGCGCGTCAGCACCAATCTGGCCGAAAACATCACGGGAATGCGCGTGGTGACGGCGTTCAATCGCCAGGACCCGAACCTGGAAACATTCAACCGGCTGCAGGCGGAAAACACCGCGAACAATATCCAGATCTCCCGCCTCACGGGCACCTATCAGCCGACGCTCGAAGTCATCCGCTTCGTCGGGCGCTTCATCCTGCTGGGCTACGGCGGCTACCTCATCGTGGCGGGAAATCTCTCGCTCGGCGGGCTTGTGGCGGCGTACGGGTACTGGGATTGGTTCATGAATCCCATCGTCTTCCTGGGCAACTTCTACAACACCCTGATGCAAGCGCTGGCCGGCGCGGAACGCATTTTTGCGCTCCTGGAAACCGAGCCGCAGGTGTATGACCTGCCCGACGCCAAGCCGCTGCCGCGCATCGAGGGGAATGTGACGTTTGAGCATGTCACCTTCGGCTACAACCCTGAGCGGCCGGTGCTGCATGACGTGAGTTTTGAAGCCAAATCCGGGCAGATGTTCGCGCTGGTGGGCCACACGGGGAGCGGCAAGAGCAGCATCATCTCGCTGATCGCCCGCTTCTATCAGCCGCAAAGCGGTCGCGTGCTGGTCGACGGCCACGACATCCGCCATTGCACCGGCGACAGCCTGCACCATCAGATGGGCCTGGTGCTGCAAGTGAACTACCTGTTCAGCGGCACCGTGCTCGACAACATCCGCTACGCCCGCCCGGACATCACCGAAGAACAGGTGATGGAGGCGGCCCGCGAACTGGGCACCTACGAGACGATCTGCAATCTCAAGAGCGGCTTGCACACCGACGTCGGCGAACGCGGAGCGAACATGAGCCTGGGCCAGCGCCAGCTCATCTGCTTCACGCGGGCATACATCGCCGACCCGCGCATCTTTATGCTCGACGAAGCCACCAGCGCCGTCGATACCGGAACGGAAATGCTCGTGCAGAACTCGCTGGAAAAGCTGCTGAAGAACCGGACGACGTTCGTGGTCGCTCACCGTCTGAGCACGATCATGCGGGCGGACCAGATCCTGGTGATCGACCAGGGCCACATCATCGAGCGCGGCCGGCACGAAGAGTTGATCGCCCAGGGGGGCAAATACGCCCACCTTTACGAGCAAGTCGCCCGCCACAGCGAATAGTTGCCGGTTGCGATGGGCAGGCGATGAACAATCAAGAGCACGCCGTGGTGCGCGCAACGGAAAGCCGCGTCAGTCGCTCGCTAGTTCGCGAGCAGCTGACGCGGCAATTGAATTGGGGTCAGGCGGTTACCGGGCCGATTAGGACGGCAGGACGATCTGCTGGCCGACGCGGAGCTTTTGCGGGCTCAGGCCGGGGTTGATGGCGACGATCTTCTGCCAATCGCGGCCGGAGCCGAGCTGGGTCTTGGCGATCGAGAAGAGGGTGTCGCCCTTCTTGACGGTGTAGCTGCGCGATCCAGCGGCTGGGGCGGCGGCGACCGGGGCGGCCGGCAGCGGGGACGGCTGCACGAAGGCGACCGGCTGGCTGTCCGAGATCGACTGCTGCGCCATCACCGGCGAAGCGACGGGCATCGCCTGCGGCATCGCGCTGGGCATGGCCGGGGGAAGCGCGCCGGGCGTCGGCGAGACGTTCAACACGTCCGACGGCGCGGCCGAGGCGGTTTTGTTGCTGTTCATGCTGTCGCAACCGACAGCCAGACCCGCACCGATCACAAACGTCAGGGCTACATAGCGCTTCATGGTGGCTCCTAAGTGCAAAGTGGGAATTCACCGCCCGACGTCCGGTGTCTGCGGCCTTACCCTTATCGGACGGGTGCCGCATCAATCTTGAATCCTTCGCTCGATTTCCTGCCGGCCCCGGCAGACTTCGGCCGGGCCTTACCGATCCTTCGTCCGGCATTCATCAAATGCTTGCATTTCGCCCAATCGGCCCAAATGAGACCGCGGCACGATTCCGGCCACAACAACTGGGGCTGACGCTCTTGGACAACGAAGGAGTCCATCATGTTTTCGATTGCCCGGGCCGCCAAGCGGTCCGATCGTGACGGGTTTACGCTCGTCGAACTTCTGGTCGTCATTGGAATTATCGCGCTGCTGATCTCCATCCTGCTCCCCTCGCTGCAAAAAGCGAGGCTGATGGCGCAGGAAGTGAAGTGCGAAAGCAACCTGCGCCAGTTCGGCGCGGGCCTGGAGATGTACGTCAACGAATCGCGCGGCTGCATGCCGTACAAGGGGCCGGATGGCTCGAACGCCGGCAGCAATTGCTTCGGCCCGACCGGCGGCGTCCGCGGCGTGGACGATCAAAGCCTCTGGTTCAACGGCATCCTCTCCAAGCTCGGGCAGCGCACCTACTACCAGATGCTCGCCGACGATGCGACCGGCAAGCAGCGGCTGGAAAACGGAATCCAGGGCACCATCTTCACCTGCCCGACGGCCGCCGCGCCGTATAGCCTGTCGAGCGACGTTCTCGACAGCTCGCAGCAGTTCTATCTGCTGTGGTGCAACGATTCGAACGGCGTCGTGGCGAGCAAGACGTCGCCCCAGCAGGTGATGAAGTTCAACATGCCGTACGTCTTCAACTCCAAGCTCGCCGACGGTCCCGGCGGCCCGGCGAACCCGACGCAGATGAGCTTCCCGAAGATGTCGCAGATGCGGCCGACCGCGAATGTCGTCGTGCTGATGGAAAAAATCGTCAATGCCGGCGAATGGAAAGTGCCCGTCGTGCAGAACTGGATCAACAGCGCCCAGAACGCCGGCGTTTATAAGGCCAGCGATGTCGACGCCCGCGGGTGCCTGAAGCAGATCGCTCAGCCGAAGAGCAACTGGAAGCGGTTCACGACCCGGCACCGCGGCGGCGGCTACATCCTGTTCGCCGACGGTCACTGCCAGTGGTACCGGTGGGACCAGGTCCAGTGGCAATACAACGGGTCGCCCTACAACGGCAGCACGTCCGACGTGAACCAGCCGAACAACATCATCTGGAACCCGTTCGGCCCGATCAATTAACCCGCAGCCCTCACCTGATCAACGAAAGCGAAGGATTCTCATGAAGTGGATGAACACCCCGGCCCGGTGGGCTGCTTGTGTCGCCCTGGCGATGGCGAGTGCGTCGCTGGTGCATGCCAAATCGCACGATGCGGATGGCAAATCAAAGAAGTCAGCGAAGCCGCTGGTTTATCTGAACGACAGCTCGATCGATTTTGTGGCCCTGCTTCCCCCGCCGCCGCGGCCTGATTCGCTCGAGCAGAAGGCTGAGCTCGCCGAGATCCATCGGCTCCAGGATGCACGGACCGACGCGATCCGCGCCCGCTGCCGGCAGGAAGAATCGCTGGATCCGATGGAAGCGTTCGCGTCGGTGATGGGAAGCGATTTCACCGCCGAGAAACTGCCTGCCGTGGCGAAGCTGCTGAAGACTGCCGGTGCGGATTCGAAGCATTTCAGTTCCGCGGCGAAGGACCACTGGACGCGGCAGCGGCCGCCTTATGTGGATCCGACGCTGAAGCCCGGCGCTACGTTGGAAGACGAGCCGAGCTATCCGTCGGGCCATGCGACGCGGGGAATGGTCTTCGCGTTGATCCTCAGCCGCATGGCGCCGGAGAAGGCTGACGCCCTGATCGCTCGCGGGGAAGAAATCGGGTTTGATCGCGTGTATGCCGCGGTTCACTACCCGAGCGACGTGGTGGCGGGCCGATTTTTGGGGCAGGCGGTCGTGAACGCCCTGATGGCGTCGCCGAAGTTCCAGGCCGACTTCGCCAAGGCGCAGGCCGAGCTGCGCTCGACGCTGGCGATGGCCGGCAAGTAAGCGATTCTTGAACGATCACAAAAACGCCCAGGCCACGCGAGGCCTGGGCGTTTTGCTTTTTGACGGTTCCCCGGTTCGATCCGACTACGCGCTCGCGGCGAGGCGGGCGTCGTCTTCCATCTTCTTTTTCAGGTACTTGGCCGTGTAGCTGTCGGAACGTTCGATGAGTTTTTCGGGCGTCGCGCTGGCGAGGATGGTGCCGCCGCCCGAGCCGCCTTCGGGGCCGAGGTCGATGATCCAATCGGCGCATTTGATGACGTCGAGATTATGCTCGATCACGACGATCGTGTTGCCCTTGTCGGCCAGGCGGTTGAGGACATTGAGCAGGTTGTTGATGTCTGCGAAGTGCAGGCCGGTGGTCGGTTCATCAAGGACGTAGAGCGTGTGGCCGGTGCTGTTTTTGCCGAGCTCGGTGGCGAGCTTGACGCGTTGCGCCTCCCCGCCCGAAAGCTGCGTGCTGGGCTGGCCGAGCTTCACGTAGCTGAGGCCGACGTCGTTCAGCGCCTGCAGCTGGCGGTGGATGGCCGGGAAGTTTTCGAAGAACGTGACGGCTTCTTCGGTGGTCATCGCCAGCACGTCGGCGATGTTTTTGCCGCGGTATTCCACCTGCAGCGTTTCGCGGTTGTAGCGTGTGCCATGGCAGACTTCGCACTCGACGTTGACGTCGGGGAGGAAGTGCATTTCGATGACCTTGATGCCCGCGCCCTGGCAGGCTTCGCAACGGCCGCCTTTGACGTTGAAGCTGAACCGCCCCGCCTGGTAGCCGCGGAGCTTGGCCTCTTTGGTTTGGGTGAACACCTTGCGGATTTCATCGAACACGCCGGTGTAGGTCGCAGGATTGCTGCGCGGCGTTCGGCCGATGGGGCTTTGGTCGATCTCGATGACCTTGTCGACCTTGTCCCACCCCTTGATGTCCTTCAACTGCCCGACGCGCGCCTTGCTGGCGTAGATTTTGCGTTTCATCGCCGGCAGGAAGGTCTGATTGATGAGCGTCGACTTGCCGGAGCCGGAGACGCCGGTCACGCACACCAGGCCGCCCAGCGGGATGCGGACGTCGACGTTTTTCAGATTGTTTTCGCACGCCCCCTTCAGTTCGATGCAGAGCTTGTTCGGATCGACGGGCCGGCGCGTCATGGGTTTCATGATCTGGTATTCGCCGGTGAGATATTTGACGGTGGTTGAGCGGTTTTGCGCCAGGACGGCGGGCATGTCGCCCTGGGCGATGAGATTGCCGCCGTGCGAGCCGGCGCCGGGGCCGATGTCGATCAGGTGGTCGGCGGCGCGAATGCAGTCTTCGTCGTGCTCGACCATGATGACGGTGTTGCCCAGGTCGCGGAGTTTGAGGAGCGTGCGGATGAGCCGGTCGTTGTCGCGCTGGTGCAGGCCGATGGTCGGTTCGTCGAGCACGTAGCAGACGCCGACCAGCTTGGAGCCGACTTGGGTGGCCAGGCGGATGCGCTGGGCTTCGCCGCCGGAGAGCGTGCCGGTCTTGCGGTCGAGCGACAGGTACGCCAGACCGACATCGAACATGAACCCGAGGCGGGCGGAGATTTCGCGAAGAATCGGCTCGGCGATGGCGGCGCCTTCGTTGGTGAGCTTCAGGTTCTCAAAAAAGTGCTTGGCCTTGGCGACGGTCATCGTGGAGATGTCGTTGATCGAATACCCGGGCAGCAACACGGCGTCGGCCTGTTTTTTCTTGCGGGTTTTGGTGGGGATGTCCTGCTCCGGCATGGTGACGATGCCGTCGCCGCACTGCAGCCGCACCGCCAGCGCTCCCGGCTGCAGGCGCTGGCCGTGGCAGGTGCTGCAGGGGGATTCGGACATGTAACTGTTCATCTTCTGCTTGACGTAGTCGCTGTCGGTGTTTTCGAACCGGCGCAGCAGGTTGGGGATGACGCCTTCGAAATACGTGCCGGTGCCTTCGTCCCCTTTTTCGTCCGTGCCGTACATGAGGATTTGGCGCGTGTTCGGCTCCATTTGCCCGATCGGGGCGGAGTAACTGACGCCGAAATCGCGGCAGAACTGGCGCAGCACTCGCGCGTAGAAGATGTTCATCCGCTTGCCGTTTTTGCGCCAGGCTTCGATCGCGCCGTTTTCCAGCGAGAGGGATTCATCGGGCACGATCAGGTCGGGATCGAACTCGAGCGTGGTCCCAAGCCCGTGACACGCGGGGCAGGCGCCGTGCGGGGAGTTAAAGCTGAAAAGGCGCGGCTCCAGTTCGGGGAGGCTGATGTGCGGGTGCTCGGGGCAGGCGAATTTTTCGCTGAACACGTGATCCGTCCAGGCGCCTTTTTCCTCGATGGCGGCGATCACCAGCCCTTGGGCGAGGCGTAGCGCGGTCTCGACGGAATCGGCGACGCGGGAACGGATTTCGGGCTTCAGGACGATGCGGTCGACGACGACATCGATCGTGTGGCGCTTGGTTTTTTCAAGCTTGAACCCGCCGGTGGCGGCCTTGGTGGTGTTGAGGTCGATGATTTCGCCGTCGACGCGCACACGGACGAAGCCCTGCTTGCTGATCGACTGGAAGATTTCCTTATGCTCCCCTTTTTGGCCGCGGATCATGGGGGAGAGGATCATGACCTTCGTGCCGTCGGGGCGCTTCATGATCGCGTCGGTGATCTGCGTGGGCGATTGGCTGCTGATCTGCCGGCCGCACTCCCAGCAGTGCGGCACGCCGGCGCGGGCGAAGAGGACGCGAAGATAATCGTAGATTTCGGTCGTGGTGGCGACGGTCGAGCGCGGGTTGCTGCTGGCGTGGCGCTGTTCGATGGCGATGGTTGGGGGAAGGCCCTCAATGTCGTCCAGATCGGGCTTTTGCAGCTGGTCGAGGAACTGCCGCGCGTAGGCCGACAGCGATTCCATGTACTTGCGCTGGCCCTCGGCGAAGATGGTGTCGAAGGCGAGCGTGGACTTGCCCGACCCGGAAAGGCCGGTCACCACGACCAGCTTGTCGCGCGGAACATCCACGTCGATGTTTTTCAGATTATGCTCGCGCGCACCGCGGATACGGATGGTGTTACTGTCGTTCGCCATGAAACCCTAACTTTATCCGGACAAGGCCGCAAAATCGATAGCGGCTGGATATAGCGTAGGCGAGAAAAAAAGGATTGGCTTTCGGAAGCGTTGAATCGGATGCTATCGCAGCCCTTTAGCGGCGGCTGGGCACGGGCACCGGGACCAGGCGGTTGCGGCGCTGCAGGATCAGGGCGTGAACCACCATGCAGACGGCCATATACGGTGCGAGCAAGGCAAACCCGTGCTGGCCGGCCACAAACGCGAGCGGGATGTAACGCACGTGACGCATCTGCACGAACTATAGCGCGCGGACGTCCGATTTTGCGCGAAACATCAATTTATTCGACACCCCAGCCCCGACTTTATGGGAACGTGGGCAAGGGCAGGCGTCTATCCGCATGCGGGGAGTTGTGCCGGGCGAGCGCGGGGCCCGGGGTCGTGTCGGGGCCAGGGTCGCCCGGCGTCGTCTCGGCGCGTGGGCTTAACCTTCGACGACGCTTTTTTCGATCGGATCGACCGTGCACCCGGCTTGGCGACAATACGCGACGGCCTCACGCACCTGCTCCGCCTCCCCTTCCAGCAGGACGGCCATGATGCCGATCTCGTGCTGCACGCTCGCCTGGCGGATGTCGAAGACGACTTCCGGGAATCGGCGGCTCATCTCCCAGATGATCGGCCGCTCGACTTCCTTCTTCGAGGGGAAGGTGAACCAGAATTTGCGACTGATCTTTGCCATGTCCGGATGATACACCGGACCCCGCGGTTTCGCCGCTTGCCTGCGGGGGCTGAGGCGGGCTATCGTCCCCGCGGGATTTTTTACCGAAAGGAACAGATATGGCAGATACGAAAGTGGCTTTCGTCACCGGCGCGAACCGGGGCCTGGGTTTGGAGACCGCCCGCGGACTGGGCCAATTGGGCATTCATGTGCTGATGGGCAGTCGCGACAAAGCCAAGGGGGACGCCGCGGCGGCGAAGCTGAAGGCGGACGGCGTCGGCAGCGTGGAGGCGGTCGCGTTTGATGTCGCCGACCCCTCGCACCGCGGGCAGATCGCCGACCTGATCGCCAAGCGTTTTGGCCGGCTCGATATTCTGGTGAACAATGCCGGCATCTCCCGGGACGATGCCGACTTCGGCGACCCGAACGGCTTCAACACCACCAGCACCGTCAGCGATGCGGCCCTGCGGGAAACCTTCGAGACGAATTTTTTCAGTGTCGTCGCTTTGACGGGCACGCTCCTGCCGCTGATCAAAAAGAGCCCGGCCGGCCGGATCGTGAATCTGTCGAGCATTCTCGGTTCGCTCACGCTGCACAGCGACCCGAATTCGTTCATCTACAACGTGAAGGGCTTCGCCTATGACGCGTCGAAGACCGCGCTGAACGCATTCACGGTCCACCTGGCTCATGAACTCAGGGGCACGCCCATCAAGGTGAACAGTGCCCACCCCGGCTGGGTAAAGACCGACATGGGCGGCCCGAACGCGATGCTGGAAGTGAGCGAAGGCGGCAAAACAAGCGTGGCCCTGGCGACCCTGCCCGCGGACGGACCGACGGGCGGCTTCGTCCACCTCGGCGAAACGCTGCCGTGGTAAATCGGGCGCGACCGGATTTCGATGTCCGGTGTTCGGTGTTCGGTGTCCGGCGCTTCGTCACGATGGGCGCCGGACACCGGATTGACCAGGAAAAAGAGCCGCTACGGCAAGGCCGACTCACCCGCCGGCGATGGCGGCGACGATGCTGACTTCGTCGCCGGCTTTCACGGGGGTGTCGAGGTTTTGCAGGAAGCGGATGTCTTCCTGGTTGACGAAGATGTTGACGAAGCGGTTCAGTTGGCCGGTTTGGCCCTTGTAGAGGCGGGCTTCGATGCCGGGGCCTTGGGCCTGGAGGTCGGCCAGCAGTTGGCCGACGGTTTGGCCCTGGCTTTCGACGACGGCTTGGCCGTTGGTGAACTGACGCAACGGGGCGGGGATCAGGATTTTAACGCTCATGTTCGTTTCACTTTCTAAAGAAGTCGATCCTTGATGGATAAGGGTTGATCGCTGATCGTTCAAGTGAGCCGACGGTGATGACACTTTCTCCGACTGGCGCTCGACGATCCACGGCCGCTTAAAATCCTGCGTTGGCCATCTGCCGCAGGTCGGCGGCCAGGGTGTCGCAGGCTCTTTTGTCGAACCGCGTGCTGCTGGTGTGCCAGCTCGCGGACATTTTTTTATCGCTGAAGGCGACCTCCGTAAACCGGTGCGTCGGCTCGCGGGTGGCATACGACTGCACGATGTCGCTCATCTTCAGCACGTCGTTCCGGTTGGCGGCGTTGCCCCAGACGCGGATGTCGTTGAAGACCATTTTCACGAACGGCTTGGCGTCATAGCCGCCCTGGAAGCGCTGATCGGCATCGACCAGCGCGGTGCGGAACAGGTCGAAGGTCTTCGGAAGGCGTGCGTACAACGCGTCGCGATAACCCCAAAACGGGGCGAACTGCAAATCGTTCAACCGCTGGGCCTGCTCGAAATTGGCGTTGTACGGTTCGACGTCGGGCTGTTTCAGCTGGGCGATCTCGGCGGTGAGTCGGCGCTGGTCGATGGCCGACGCGCCCGGGCGCGCCGGGGCCGGCATGCTGCGGACGTAGAGCTGCAGCGCGCGGTCCGCTTCGTTTCCTTCGAACGGCTTTTTCTGGATCGAAAGCAGCTGCGAGCGGATGTACATGTCGATCCGCGGGTCACGATCCAGGCGGCGGTTCAGGGCATCGATCAGCGCATCGGGCGAGACGCTGGCCGGGCGCTTGGCGAAGTAATCGCACTGGGTGCGGAGGCTGGCGTGCAACGGCTCACGCAGGGCCTGGGTCATTTCCCGGGCCAAATCCGCGATGGCCGGCTTCAGGGCGTCGGCCAGCTCATTGCCAACCGGCGGCGCGAAATGCCGGGCGGCCGGCTGCGTCGCGGGCTGGGTGGCCGGCGCTGTTGCGGGAGCGGTCGTGGGAATGCCGTTCGTCGGGATGGCGGTCGGCTGGGTCGAGGCCGCGAACGCTTGCGAGGCAAGCGCCACCGCGATCGCGAGGGTGAAACCTGGATGTCGGTCGATCATTTCGCCTGCCTCCGTCGCACATGCCCCCCTGCCGAGCGGTTAAACGCCCGCCATGGCGGCTTCGATCGTTTCGGGCTTGAGTGAGTCGATCAGGTCATCGAACTCATCGAGCTTGGCATTGATCACCTGCGGATACGGCAAGGCGTCCTGGACGACTTCCAGCGTCTTCAGCCCGTTGCCGGTGATGCAGATGCAGATGCTTTCATCCTTGGGAATGCGGCCCTGCTGAATGAGCTTCATGGCGACGGCGAGCGTCGTACCGCCGGCCGGCTCGGTCCAGATGCCTTCGGTGCGGGCGAGCAGCTTGATCGCGTCGACGATTTCGGTGTCGGTGGCGCTTTCGCCCCAGCCGCCGGAGTCTTTGATGATGTTGTAGACGTAGTACCCGTCGGCCGGGTTGCCGATGGCGATGCTCTTGGCGATCGTGTGCGGCTTCTGCGGCTCGATGATGTCGGTGCCTTTGTGGATGGCCGTCACCACCGGGTTGCAGCCGGCCGCTTGCGCCGAATACATCTTGGGCTTGTTGTCTTCGACGAGGCCGAGCTCGATGAATTCCTGGTAGCCCTTGTAGATCTTGGGCAGGATCGTGCCGCCGGCCGTCGGGGCGATCGTGTGCTGCGGGAGCTTCCAGCCGTATTGCTCGGCGATTTCGAAGCCGAAGGTCTTGGCGCCTTCGGTGTAATACGGCCGCAGGTTCACGTTGACGATGGCCCAGCCGTACTTGTCGGCGATCTCGGTGCACAGCCGGTTCACGTCGTCGTAATTGCCCTTGATGCGCACCATGGTGGGCCCGAAGATCAGGCTGCCGAGCACTTTGCCCTGCTCCAGATCGTGCGGGATCATCACGTAGCACTTCACGCCGGCGATGGCGGCATGGGCGGCGGTGCTGTTGGCGAGGTTGCCCGTCGACGCGCAGCCGACGGTTTCAAAGCCGAACTCGACGGCCTTGCTGATGCTGACGCTGACGACGCGCTCTTTGTAGCTGTAGGTCGGGTAATTGCAGGAATCGTCCTTGATCCAGATTTCGCGGCAGCCGAGCAGTTTTTCAAGCTTGGTGGCGCGGCGGAACGGGGTCATGCCGCTGTTGAAGCCCGTGCGCGGCACATCAACCGGGAGCAGATCCTTATACCGCCACAGCGAATGCGGGCCGGCCGCGATGGATTCGCGCGTGACCTTGCCCTTCATGGCGGCGTAGTCGTACTCCACTTCGTACGGGCCGAAGCATTGCTCGCACACGTGCACGGGCGTTGCCGGGACGCGATGACCACACTCTTTGCAGATCAAGCCTTTGACGAATTGCATAGTTGAATCGTTGATCGGTTGATGTGTTGAGCGGTTGATCGGTGGCCGGCCTTAATTCTCAGCTGCCCTTTTGGACCACCGAGCCGCCACGGATCAACGGGTCAACAGATCAACGGACCAACCCATAAAAAAACCGCTTCTCATCATGCGATAAGAAGCGGCAGGGATTGCGTGGTAGCGCTAGTGCCGTTTCTTATCTCTCCCACAACAAGCCCAATTGCTTCTTGCGGGCGGGAGTTAGCACCTAACGGTTGTTGGCCGCCGGTTGCTGTGGTGTCATCGGGCCCAAACCCTTAACCACTCTGGATAAGAAAACTCTATTTAGTTGTCGACGAAACAGTGTAGAAGCGGTGCCGCTTTTGTCAAGATTCGCCAAAGCGCGGCCTGTCAGGGGCGCATGGGTCTTGTCGGGCGAAGCCGGGTCGTCGGCGGTTGGTGTTCTCAGGGCTGCGGTTTTGCTTCGAGCAGGTCCCAGCGGTTTCCGTACAGATCGCGGAACACCGCAACTGCACCGTACGGCTCTTGTCGGGGCGGTTCTTCGAAGACGATTCCTTTCGCTTTCATCGACTCATAATCGTTCCAGAAATCGGTGGTGTGCAGGAACGCGATGACGCGTCCGCCGGCCTGGGTGCCGATGCGGGCGTGTTGTTCGGGCGTCGTTGCGCGGGCGAGGAGCAGGCCGTGATGGGGCGAGGCGGGCGGCGCGACGACGACCCATCGCTTGCCGCCGGGGCGCGGGGTGTCTTCGATCAACGTGAAGCCGAGCGATAGGGTGAAGAAGGCGATCGCTTCGTCATAGTCCCGCACGAGCAGCGTCAGGTGGCCGATTCTCATGGGGGGGATCTTAATCCGGAGCGGCCCATTCGCGAGATCGCCCGGCGGGCCTCACCGCCCGCCGTGGGGGCCGGCGGCGGGTGCGTTGGAAGGAGCGGCCGGCGCTGGCGCAGGGGCGTCGGGCGCGCCGGCGCTGCCGTGTGGGCCGCCTCGCGCGGGGGCGGCGGGCACGTCAGGTGTTGGCGCGGGGGGTGTCGGGGCAGCCGGCGCAGGGGCGGCGGGTGCTTCGTGGCGCGGCGCGTCATGCGGCGCCTTACGGCGCGGAGCGGCCGGCTGGGGCACCTGCGGCTGGGGCGCTTGCGGGACCTGCGGCTGGGGCGCCTGGGGCGGCGTGGGGTGCGGCACGACGCGGCGCGGCGTGTCCTGCGGCGCGGGCGGCTGGGTCGGTGTCGG
>JBQCCH010000035.1:0-4137 GCA_051962375.1 Tepidisphaeraceae bacterium | reverse complement strand
GCCTGTGCGGGGATCGCCGTCGATGGCGGCGCTTTGATGCTGGCGTTGTTCTTTTCGCTCTGCTCCAGCCTGATGAGCTATTCGCAGATGTCCTGGGCCCCTGAATCCGACAAATTCCTGGCCGAGCTCTCGCCCCGCGCGGGGCATCTGCTGCGAGCCGGAGTGCTCCCCACCTACCCCGGTTTGGCCTGGGCGGTGTTGCTGGCGACCGCGATCTGGCTTTGGATGACCCTCGCCCCCGCGTTCACCGTCCGATTGGGCCGACGCCAGGAAAGCAAAACCGGCATTCCGGCGGTTGAGAACGCCGGTTCGAAGTGGTACCGTCAGCCGAGAAAGAGTCCCATGCAAACAGTCATCACCGGCAAAGTTTACGTCCTCGGCGACAACATCGACACCGACCAGATCATTCCGGCGGAATACCTCAAGTACGACCCATCCAAGCCGGAAGAACGCAAATTTTTCGGCATGTATGCGAATGTCGGCGTCCCCGAAGCCGAAGCCGGCCTCCCGTACGGGCACATCCCCTTCGTGGAAGGCGGCCAATACAAGAGTGAGTACAAGATTGTGCTCGGCGGCAAGAACTTCGGCTGCGGCAGCAGCCGGGAACATGCCCCGCTCGCCCTGGCCGAAGCGGGGATCGAGTGCGTGATCGCCGAGTTCTACGCACGGATTTTCTTCGGCAACAGCGTGAACGGCGGCTATCTCCTGCCGCTGGAATCGGTCGCCCGGCTGGTCGAAAAAACCAACACCGGCGATGAGCTGGAAGTCCATGTCCTCGACGGCTACGTGCTGAACAAGACCAAAAATCAGCGCCACGAAATCAAGCCGCTCGGCGATGTCCTGCCGATCATCGAAGCCGGCGGAGTGTTCGACTACGCCCGCTCGGCCGGCATGCTGAAATAACGCCTCCGTCTGGCGGCCATGCAATCGCAAGGAGCAGATACGCCTCCGATCGGGGGCCTCTGCTCCTTGTTTTCGTTTCTCGGGTGTGTAGTCTTGCGGCGTCATGCCGGACGCACCGCTGCCCGCCTCAATCAACATCGTCGATCACCCGATCATTCGAACCAAACTCTCCCGCCTGCGATCGCACGCCACCAGCCATCGCGAATTTCGCGACCTTCTCGATGAAATCGCGATGCTGATGACGTACGAAGTCACGCGCGATTTTCCGACGCGCCAGGTCACGGTCGACACGCCGCTCGAGCCGACGCAGGGATTCGAATTGGCCCGGAACGTGACGCTGGTGCCGGTCCTTCGGGCGGGCCTGGGGATGTCGGACGGCGTACTGGCGATCCTGCCGGATGCACGCGTCGGGCACCTGGGCGTTTACCGGGACGAAACGACGCTGGAGCCCGTCCCCTACTACCAGAAATTGCCGCCCGACATCCGCGCGTGCGAGGTGCTGGTGATCGATCCGATGCTGGCCACCGGCGGCAGCGCAATCGCGAGCATCACTTACCTCAAGCGGGCGGGCGTGACGAATCTGCGGTTCATGTGCCTCGTCGCCGCGCCCGCCGGCGTCCACGCGCTGGCCGCTGCGCATCCCGATGTGCCGATCTATTGCGCCGCCGTCGATCGCGAGCTGAACGACAAGGGCTACATCCTCCCCGGCCTCGGCGATGCCGGCGATCGCGTCTTCGGCACGATGTGAACGCGCCGCTCGCCGACGCACCCCGCGCGACTTTCCCGCAAGTGACCGTTTTTGCATTTTTGCCAACTATCGACGCCGCTCTATCGACTATCGACGGTTCTCCGTTAGCATCCCTCGCATGGCCGCTGCCGCTTCGCACAAGTCGGAAACGAACGTGAAGGAGACGATCGAATCGATCCTCGTCGCGTTCATCCTCGCCTTCATTTTTCGCTGCTTCGTTGTCGAAGCATTCGTCATTCCGACCGGTTCGATGGCGCCTACTCTCCTCGGCGCTCACATGTCCTTTCGCTGCCCCGATTGCGGCTACCGATTCACCGTCGGCTACAGCGACGACAGCGATCCCTATTCCACTCCCGAACAGGCCGACAAGGTCTACAGCATTTTTTGCCCGAACTGCGGCATTCGCATTCCGCGGCAGCTCGCCCACGATCCAGCCAACGATGCCGAAAACCCCGCCGTCCATTACGGCGACCGCATCCTGGTCATGAAGTACGTCTACCTTCTCAACGAGCCGCATCGCTGGGATGTCGTCGTCTTCAAAACGCCCGACAACCCCGGCGCTTTCGGCGACTACACCGTCAACTACATCAAGCGCCTGGCCGGCAAGCCGGGTGAGCGGCTTTTTGTTGCCGAGGGTGATTTGTACGTCTCGCCCGACACCGGCAAGCCCCCCGTTCCTTCGGATTTCAAGGTTCAGACTAAGCCCGCCTACGCCCAGGACGCGCTGTGGCGGATCGTCTATGACGCCGATTACGTTCCCATCGGCTTGCCGCGCACCAACACCGGCGCCAGCGGCGAAACCATCACCGATCCCGCATGGCAGCAACCCTGGCAGCAGTCGGCCGGCTCGGGGTGGTCGAATAACGACCCCAGCCATGGAGTCACCGCGCGACAGTTCGCCTTCACGAACCCCGACGGCGCGGGCACGCTGAAATTCAACGACCAAGTCGATCCGAACAAGGCGGCCCTCACGGATTTTGTCGGCTACGACCAGACGCGCGACCAATCCATCCGCCGATCCCTCGACGGCCGCGTCCTCGATCGCGACACCTTCGCCCGGCCCAGTTACGGCACGCGCGATTCTGAAGTCAGCTCCGTTTCCGATCTCAAGCTCAGCTTCGTCGTCGACTCCCTCTCAGGCAATGGCACGCTCACCAGCGTGCTCGGGAAGGGCGACACCAAGTTTCACTGCGAAATCGCCGCCGACCACGTGAAGCTCACCAAGTTCTTCGGGGCCGCCTCCAAGGTCATCGCCAATGTCCCGATCCAAATCGGCCACAACTCGGCGATCGTCATGCAGAACGTCGACTACCGCGTTTCCGTCCTGGTCGACGGGCGTGAAATCATCGCCACCACCCCTGCGGATTATGCCCCGGATGTCGCCCAGGTGATCGCCCGCACCGAAGCCAACGAGCCCTCGCCCGCCGGGTGGACGCAGATTGATGCCGACCACGTCACCGCCAAAATTTCGCACGTTCAGCTCTGGCGCGACGTCTACTACCGCGACCGCAACGGCCCCGTGCGGGCGATCGCGGACGATTTTCCGCACAAGGTCGTCCAGCTCGGCAAAGACGAATATTTCGTCATGGGCGACAACTCTTACATGAGTTCGGACGCGCGGTACTGGCAGTCTCGCGTCGATCTGGACGACGAAAACCTGCACGTCGATGCCGGCCGAGTTCCGGGGCGGTTTTTGCTGGGTCGCGCATTCTTCGTGTACTGGCCGGCGGGGTTCAGGCCGATCTCGGGCGTGCCGCCGTTGATGCCGAACTTCGGCGACATGCGGTTCATCCGCTGATTTTTGCCGCCACCTGGGCCGGCGTTGCGTCGAACGACACCACCTCGACACGCGGCCCCATTGGTCGCCAGGCGACCTCGTCGCTGGTCGGGCCGAACAGCGCCACCACCCGGCGTCCCAACATCGCCGCCAAATGCGTCGGGCCGCTGTCGTTGCCCACGAATCCATCGGCGCCGGCGATCAGATCGTAAAGCTCCGTCGCCGTCTCACACCACCGCACCGCCGCCACCTGGCTCAGGCGGTCGATGGAATCCTTCGCGAACCGCTCCCGTTCCACTTCACCCAGTGCCACCTGCACGGCGTAGCCTTGCGTCTTCAACAGCGTGGCCAAGCTCACAAAATGTTCGATCGGCCAATTTTTCCGCGCCGCGCCGCTGCCGGGGTGCACGACGATCGACTTCGCCTCGCCCGGCGGCGACTGCAGCCCCCGCGTCTGGATCAGCCGCTGCATCTGCTCCACGGCCTGGCGGAGCATGGGCACTTTTTCAAGCTCATTCAGCTGATTCGCCCAGACCGGCTCGCCCGTCGGGGGATTCGGGTTGATCCAGACCATCGCGCATTCGCCGGCCTGCTCGCGAAGGCGCCGCTCAAAGCCAGCGTCGGGCTTCGCCGAAAATACCACGCCCAACTGCAGCCCGCCCAGCGCCCGCTCCACGTGCGGCGCGACGGCCGTCCCATCCCCGTGCAG